>NZ_JBSHAQ010000007.1:9910-275482 GCF_053611585.1 Streptomyces sp. NPDC054794
TTGTTTTTTTTTTGTTCTTCTTGTGGGGGGGGAGGGTTGGGGGGGGGGGGCGCCTGTGCCCCCCCCCCCCCCGCGGCTCGATGGTGCGGGTGTGGGTCAGCTGCCGTTGTAGGTGCCGGACTCCACGGCCTTCCAGGCACCGTTCTCGACCGAGTAGACGGTGAGCTGCTTGTTGGTCGCGTCACCGTACTCGTCGAAGGAGACCTTGCCGGTCACACCGTCGAAGGAGACGTTCTGCATGGCCTCGGTGATCTTCGCGCGGGCGTCGGAGGGCAGCTTGCCGCCGTTGTCGTCCACGACCTTCTTCACGGCCTCGATGATCGACCAGGTGGAGTCGTAGGAGTAACCGCCGTACGCTCCGTACGCCTCGCTGTAGCCGCCCGCCTTGTAGTTGGCGACGAACTCCTTGGCGGAGGGCAGCGTCTCGACCGGCGCGCCGACCGAGGTGGCGAGGTCGCCCTTGGCGCTGGCGCCGCCGAGCTTGATGAAGTCGTCGGCGTAGATGCCGTCGCCACCGACCAGCGGGATCTTGGCGCCGGCGGCCTTGATCTGCTTGCTGAGCGGGCCGGCCTGCGGGTACTCGCCGCCGTAGTAGACCACCTGGGCGCCGGAGTTCTTCACCTTGGTGGCGACCGCGGAGAAGTCCTTGGTGTCGGGGTTGATGTGCTCGGTGCCGACCACCTTGCCGCCGAGCTTCTTGAACTCGTCGGTGAACGTGGCGGCCAGGCCGGCGCCGTAGGTCTTCTTGTCGTCGATGACGAAGACCTTGGTGCGCTTGGCCTTGTTGTAGACGTACTGCGCGGCGAACGGGCCCTGGATGGCGTCCGTGGTCGCGGTGCGGAAGTACGACTTGTACGGCCGCGCCTTCGACGTCTGCCAGTTGTCGCCCTGGGTCAGCGCCGGGTTGGTGTTGGCCGGCGAGACCTCGACCAGCTTCGCGTCGTCGAAGACCTTCTGCATCGACTGGGCCACGGAGGAGTTCAGCGGGCCGACGACACCGAGGACCTCCTTCTCGCTGACGAACTTGGAGGCGTTCGACTGGCCCGAGGAGGGCTGCGCCTGGTCGTCGAGGGCCTCGATCTTGAAGGTCACGCCCTTGACGTAGCTCTTCTTGTTGGCCTGCTTGGCCGCGAGGTCCGCCGAGTTCTTGATGCCCAGGCCGAGCGCGGACAGGTCGCCGGTCAGCGGGGCGTCGACGCCGATGACGACAGTGGTGCCGCCACCGTTGCCGGAGTCGGATCCCTTGTCGCCGCTGTCGCGCGAGCCGCAGGCGGTGAGGGTGAGTGCTCCCGCTGCCAGCGCGGCGGTGATGGCGATGAGCGAACGTTGACGCACGGTCAGTCCTTTCCCTGGCGCAACCGCATCCCCGTGGAGACGGTCGAGTCGTCCGCGGAGCAGAAGTGAGAATGCGACTGGCGCGGTGACTGGCCGTGACTCTAAGCGCGGGTGGGGAACGTCGAGGAGGGTCTGACGAATGCTGTGACGCTCTTGTTATGACACGAGGTAATGCACAGCGGTACACCGTGGGGGGAAGGCCTGAATTCGGACTGATTCGCCCTGTCCGCATGCTGAGAACCCGCAGGACTCGCCGAGTTCTGTTCAGGCGTCTCAGGCGTTTTGGTGATTACGCGGGCCGTTGCCGCAGGCGACTTGCAGGGCCTCGGACAAGTGTTGTGCGTAGCGCTCCCCGAGGATGAAACTCTGCGCCTGCATTGCGCGCGCATTACGTAGAGTTACTTCCAGGAAAGGTAGTCCGGCGTCCTTCGGTACTTTTCCGCAATCCGTCACATGCATGGTTATCGTGATCTTGCGGGGGGCGCCCGCCTTCGTTCGGAAGGGCGCGCGCGGCGCCACGGACAACCAGAGGCCGGCGTACGGCTGGGTCACCCGGGTCACGGTGACGGGCGGTCCGGACAGCACGGTCAGCGACACCTCGAAGCTGAAGCTGCGGGGCGGGGCGCCGGGCGCGGTGGGCCGATCGTTCAGGAAGGCCATCTCCACCGCCTGTGCGGGGTATGGCGGTTCGGGCGGCGGCGGTTGTTTCGGCCGGGTGGCGTAGAGGTAGCCGCCGCCCGCGAGGACGGCGGCCGCCACGGCGAGGGCCAGGGCGGCGCGACGGTGGCGGGCGTACGCCTCCGTGAGGCGTGTACGGGTACGGCCGGGGGCCCGGACGGCGTCCGTGTCGTGCGCCTCCCGCGCGCGCGTGCCTTCTCCCGGCTCGACTGGACCGACGCCGCTCATCGCCAGGGGCCTCCGCTCGGGGTTCCGTCCCGGTACCGGTCGACACAGGCCGCGCGTGCCTCACGGTCGATCAACTCGTCGGCTGCCACGGCCCCTTGACGCCGTTTCACGTCACGGGCGGCGTCCACGACGTTCCGCAGGATCTCGTACTGCCCGTTGGACAGCCCCATGGACTGGTAGTCGCCGTAGGTGCCGCTGTCGAGCACCGTGCGCGACCAGTGGGCGACGATCGTGGCGCACAGCTCGGCATCGGAGGCCGGCCGCGCCGAGGAGGTCGCCGAGGGGGCCGGGGCGGAGGGGGGCGGGGTGCCGCCGGGGCGACCGGATCCGTCGGCGGAGGACCCGGTCGCGTCGCATCCGGCGGCCAACACGCTTGCCAGCAGCGCCAGTCCCAGCCTCCGTGCGGTCACCCTCGTCCGGGTGCCCCCTCGCCGTCCCATGCGCCGACGCTAAGCCGACGGGGGCCGCGGGGCAACGGCTCGGCGGGGCGTTGCGGCGCGGAGTGGCGGTTGGCCCGGAATGGCGGATGGCGGGGAGTGACGCATGGCGGGGAGTGACGGTCGGTGAGCCGCGGCGGCCCGGTGGGGGCCGCCGCGGGGCCGGGGTCAGGCCTTGGGGGTCTGGATGTGGGCCTCGTCGCCCGGCCTCACGTCACGCAGCAGGCAGGTCAGCCGGGCGCTGCACACCCGCCGGCCCTCCTCGTCGCTGATCACGATGTCGTACGTCGCCGTCGACCGCCCCCGGTGCACGGGCGTGGCAACCCCGGTGACCGATCCCGAGCGCACCCCGCGGTGGTGCGTGCAGTTGAGGTCCACACCGACCGCGATCTTGGAGATGCCTCCGTGCAGCATCGAGCCCACCGAGCCCAGGGTCTCCGCCAGCACCGCGGACGCGCCCCCGTGCAGCAGTCCGTACGGCTGTGTGTTCCCCTCCACCGGCATCGTCCCGACGACCCGCTCCGCCGACGCCTCGACGATCTGCACGCCCATCCGCGTCCCGAGGTGCCCCGCGGAGAACAACGCCGGCAGGTCGACCCCGAGCGCGGCGTACTCGTCGATGACCTCCTGCGGGAACTGCACCCTCTGCTGCTCGCCCATGGACCCGGCTCCGTTCGTCGTGATCATTCGCTCCAGCTCGACTGAGCAAACGCTCAGTCGGTCGCCGATTGTTCCAGACGTATGACGACGGACTTGCTGGCCGGGGTGTTGCTGGTGTCGGCGGTGGCGTCCAGCGGCACGAGCACGTTGGTCTCCGGGTAGTACGCCGCCGCGCAGCCCCGCGCCGTCGGGTAGTGCACGACCCGGAACCCGGGCGCCCGCCGCTCCACGCCGTCCCGCCACTCGCTCACGAGGTCGACGTACGACCCGTCCGCGACCTTGAGCTCCCGCGCGTCCTGCGGGTTCACCAGGACCACCCGGCGGCCGTTCGTGATGCCCCGGTAGCGGTCGTCGAGGCCGTAGATCGTGGTGTTGTACTGGTCGTGCGAGCGCAGCGTCTGCAGCAGCAGCCGGCCCGCGGGCAGCGCCGGGTACTCGACCGCCGCCGCCGTGAAGTTCGCCTTCCCGGTGGCCGTCGGAAAACGCCGCTCGTCGCGCGGGGCGTGCGGCAGTGCGAAGCCACCGGGGTGGGCCACGCGCGCGTTGAAGTCCTGGAACCCGGGGATCACGCGCGCGATGCGGTCACGGATCGTCGCGTAGTCCTTCTCGAACTCCTCCCACGGGACGACGCTGTCCTCGCCGAGCACCCGCCGCGCCAGCCGGCACACGATGGCCGGCTCGGACAGCAGGTGCGCGCTCGCCGGCTCCAGGCGCCCCCGGGAGGCGTGCACCATGCCCATGGAGTCCTCCACGGTCACGAACTGCTCCCCGCCGCCCTGGAGGTCCCGCTCGGTGCGGCCCAGCGTCGGCAGGATCAGCGCCCGCGCGCCCGTGACGACGTGCGAGCGGTTGAGCTTGGTCGACACGTGCACGGTCAGCCGGGCCCGCCGCATGGCCGCCTCGGTGACGTCCGTGTCGGGGGAGGCGGCGACGAAGTTGCCGCCCATGGCGAAGAACACCTTCGCCTCGCCGTCGCGGAGCGCACGGATGGCACGGACGACGTCGAAGCCGTGCTCGCGCGGCGGCGCGAACCCGAACTCCTTCTCCAGGGCGTCCAGGAAGGCGGGGGCGGGCCGCTCGAAGATGCCCATCGTGCGGTCGCCCTGCACGTTCGAGTGACCGCGCACCGGGCACACGCCGGCCCCGGGGCGGCCGATGTTGCCGCGCAGGAGGAGGAAGTTGACCACCTCGCGGATGGTCGGGACGGAGTGCTTGTGCTGGGTGAGTCCCATGGCCCAGCAGACGATGGTGCGCTTCGAGGCGAGGACCATCCGCAGGGCATGGTCGATCTCCGCGCGCGTGAGGCCCGTCGCGGTCAGCGTCTCGTCCCAGTCGGCGGCGCGGGCGGCCTCGGCGAACTCCTCGTACCCGTGGGTGTGTTCGCGGACGAAGTCCGTGTCGACCGCGCCCTCCGTCTCCAGGACGAGCTTGTTGAGGAGACGGAAGAGGGCCTGGTCGCCGCCGATGCGGATCTGCAGGAACAGATCGGTCAGCGCCGCGCCCTTGAGCATGCCCTGCGCGGTCTGCGGGTTCTTGAACCGCTCCAGGCCCGCCTCGGGCAGCGGGTTGATGCTGATGATCTTCGCGCCGCCCGCCTTGGCCTTCTCCAGGGCGGAGAGCATGCGCGGGTGGTTGGTGCCGGGGTTCTGCCCGGCGACGATGATCAGGTCGGCCCGGTGGAGGTCCTCCAGCAGGACGCTGCCCTTGCCGATGCCGATGGTCTCGGAGAGCGCCGAGCCGGACGACTCGTGGCACATGTTCGAGCAGTCCGGCAGGTTGTTGGTGCCCAGCTCGCGCGCGAACAGCTGGTAGAGGAAGGCGGCCTCGTTGCTCGTACGCCCCGAGGTGTAGAAGACGGCCTCGTCGGGGGAGCCGAGCTCGGCGATCTCCTCCCCGATGATGTCGAAGGCGCGCTCCCAGGAGACCGGCTCGTAGTGCTCGGCGCCCTCGGGCAGATACATGGGGTGCGTGAGCCGCCCCTGCTGCCCCAGCCAGTAGCCGCTGCGGTGGGCCAGGTCGGCGACGGGGTGCGCGGCGAAGAACTCCGGGGTGACCCGGCGCAGTGTGGCCTCCTCGGCCACCGCCTTCGCGCCGTTCTCGCAGAACTCCGCCTTGTGCCGGTGCTCCGGCTCCGGCCAGGCGCAGCCGGGGCAGTCGAAGCCGTTCTTCTGGTTGACCCGCAGGAGCGTGAGCGCGGTGCGCTTCACACCCATCTGCTGCTGGGCGATCCGCAGCGTGTGCCCGATGGCCGGCAGCCCCGCCGCCGCGTGCTTCGGCTCGGCGACCTGCGGCGCGTCCTGAACCGGGTCACCCTGGGGCGGCTTCGTTGCCATCGCACGCTCTCCTTACGACTGTGTGATGGGAGTACGGCGACGATCCTCCCATGCGGCAGTGACAACGACATCGGCCGGGCATCGTGAGCAAGTTGGGCATATCGGGCAAATCTATTGATAGGTGAGCGGCTCCGCTCGGGGGTCGTCCGGCGGTGCCGAACCGGCCGTGCCGAACCGGCCGTGCCTCTGTGCCGCTCTCACCGGGGGCCCGGGCGGACGGAGCGACCGGGATCCCCGAGTGTCAGTGGGCCGTGGCAGGATCGGAGGCGTGGCAGAGACAGCATCGAAGAAGACCGACAAGACCTCCGGCGGCGACCGTCCCCGACTGATGCTCATGGACGGGCACTCGCTGGCCTACCGCGCGTTCTTCGCGCTGCCCGCGGAGAACTTCACGACCGCGACGGGCCAGCCGACGAACGCGATCTACGGCTTCGCGTCGATGCTGGCCAACACGCTGCGCGACGAGGCGCCCACGCACTTCGCGGTGGCTTTCGACGTCTCCCGCAAGACGTGGCGCTCCGAGGAGTTCACGGACTACAAGGCGAACCGCTCCAAGACCCCGGACGAGTTCAAGGGTCAGGTCGAGCTGATCGGCGAGCTCCTCGACGCGATGCACGCCCCGCGCTTCGCCGTCGAGGGGTTCGAGGCCGACGACGTCATCGCCACCCTCGCCACCCAGGCCGAGGCCGAGGGCTTCGAGGTGCTGATCGTCACCGGTGACCGCGACTCCTTCCAGCTGGTCACCGAGAACACGACGGTGCTGTATCCGACGAAGGGCGTCTCGGAGCTGACCCGCTTCACCCCGGAGAAGGTTTTCGAGAAGTACGGGTTGACGCCGGCCCAGTACCCCGACTTCGCGGCGCTGCGCGGCGACCCGTCCGACAATCTCCCGGGCATCCCCGGCGTCGGCGAGAAGACGGCCGCGAAGTGGATCAACCAGTTCGGTTCCTTCAAGGAGCTGGTCGAGCGCGTCGACGAGGTCAAGGGCAAGGCCGGGCAGAACCTCCGCGACCACCTGGAGGCGGTCAAGCTCAACCGCCGGCTCACCGAGCTGGAGCGCCAGGTGGAGCTGCCCCGGACGGTCACCGACCTGGAGCGGGCCGCGTACGACCGCAAGACCGTCGCGATGGTCCTGGACACCCTGGAGATCCGCAACCCGTCGCTGCGCGAGCGTCTGTTCGCCGTCGACCCCGGAGCCGAGGAGGCCGAGACCACCCCGGTCGCCGCGGAGGGCGTGGAGCTGGACGGCACCGTGCTCGGCACGGGCGAGCTGGCCGGCTGGCTCTCCGAGCACGGCACGCAGACCCTCGGGGTCGCCACCGTGGACACCTGGGCGCTGGGCACCGGCTCGGTCGCCGAGGTCGCGCTCGCCACGGCCGGCGGGGCCGCCGCCTGGTTCGACCCGTCCCAGCTGGACGAGGCCGACGAGAACGCGTTCGCGAGCTGGCTGGCCGCCGCGGACCGCCCCAAGGTGTTCCACAACGCCAAGGGCGCCATGCGCGTCTTCGCCGAGCACGGCTGGAGCGTCGAGGGCGTCACCATGGACACCGCGCTCGCCGCCTACCTGGTCAAGCCGGGCCGCCGCTCTTTCGACCTGGACGCCCTCTCCCTGGAGTACCTGCACCGGGAGCTGGCCCCCGCCGCGGCGGCCGACGGCCAGCTGGCCTTCGGCGCGGACGACGGCGCCGAGGCCGAGGCCCTGATGATCCAGGCCCGCGCCATCCTCGACCTGGGCCAGGCCTTCGAGGGCCGCCTCCAGGAGGTCGGCGCGGCGGACCTCCTGCGCGACATGGAGCTGCCCACCTCCGCGCTGCTCGCCCGGATGGAGCGGCACGGCATCGCGGCCGACCGGGCACACCTGGAAGCCATGGAACAGATGTTCGCCGGGGCTGTGCAGCAGGCCGTGAAGGAGGCCCACGCGGCCGCCGGGCACGAGTTCAACCTGGGCTCGCCCAAGCAGCTCCAGGAGGTCCTCTTCGGCGAGCTGGCACTGCCCAGGACGAAGAAGACCAAGACCGGCTACACCACCGACGCCGATGCCCTGGCCTGGCTGGCCACCCAGACCGACAACGAACTGCCGGTCGTCATGCTCCGCCACCGCGAGCAGGCGAAGCTGCGCGTCACGGTCGAGGGCCTGATCAAGACGATCGCCGCCGACGCCCGGATCCACACCACCTTCAACCAGACGGTGGCGGCCACCGGCCGGCTCTCCTCGACCGACCCGAACCTGCAGAACATCCCGGTGCGCACGGACGAGGGCCGGGCGATCCGCCGCGGCTTCGTGGTCGGCGAGGGCTTCGAGTCCCTCATGACCGCCGACTACAGCCAGATCGAGCTGCGCGTGATGGCCCACCTCTCCGAGGACGAGGGCCTGATCGAGGCGTTCACCTCCGGCGAGGACCTGCACACCACGGTCGCCTCGCAGGTCTTCTCGGTCGAGCGGGACGCGGTGGACGCGGAGATGCGCCGCAAGATCAAGGCGATGTCGTACGGCCTGGCCTACGGCCTGTCCGCCTTCGGCCTCTCCCAGCAGCTGAACATCGAGGCGGCCGAGGCGCGCGCCCTGATGGACACCTACTTCGAGCGTTTCGGCGGCGTACGGGACTATCTGCGCCGGGCGGTCTACGAGGCCCGGGCCACGGGCTACACGGCGACGCTCTTCGGACGCCGCCGCTACCTCCCCGACCTCAACAGCGACAACCGCCAGCGCCGCGAGGCGGCCGAGCGCATGGCCCTGAACGCGCCGATCCAGGGCACCGCGGCGGACATCGTCAAGATCGCCATGCTGAACGTCGACCGGGCCCTGCGGGCGGCGGACCTCAAGTCCCGCATGCTCCTCCAGGTCCACGACGAAATCGTCCTGGAAATCGCCCCCGGCGAGCGCACGGCCACGGAGGAGATCGTCCGCCACGAAATGGCCGACGCCGTCCACCTCCGAGCCCCCCTGGACGTCTCGGTGGGCGCGGGCCCGGACTGGGAGTCCGCCGCGCACTAGCCCTCGGCGGTCCGACAGAGGGCGTGCGCCGACCACTCGGGCCCCCCGGCTCCCGACGCTGCCACGCCCTCTGCGCGGACCTGGGATCTTGCGGCGGGCCCGGGACGTGCGGGCGGCCCCGGAAAAATCACCGCCGCAACGGCGAACACCCCCACGGCGCGTCCCGGCGGTGCCGAACCCTCCGCCACCCCCGCCAAGCCCCCACCCGCCCAACCCCGGCCCAAGCCCCGCAGGGGCCCGTCACTCACGTGGCCCCCGCCAAAACGCCCCCACCCACCCCGCCAGTCAGGATGCGGGCATGGGTATACGCATGCTCCACCGCCGGCCGGCCCAGGCACGGACCACGGCGCAGGCCAACGCCGCCGCGGTCCCGGCCCTGCCGCCCGTGCGGCTCCCGGCCCTCGCGGCCGACGCAAGCACCGCCCGCATCCCCACCGACCCGGCGACGGTCCTGCGCCGAGCCGCGGCAGCCCTCAGGCGCCGGCTCACGGCCCGGGCCGCCGGGGTCGACCTGGCCCACCTCTGGCGCCAGTGGGCCGACCTCGTCCGCGGCTATCTCGCGCTGCTTCTCACCCTGCTCCCGAGAACACGCCCGCCGCGCACGATCACCGTCTTCGTGGCGACCCTCACCGAGCGACCGGACGGCCGCGCTCCGCGAGATCCCCGCCGGCCGGAGCGGCAACGGCAACCGGGGCCGGACGCCACGCCCTGACCCCCACGGCGTACACCACGAGCCCCAGCACCAGCCCGGCGCCCGCCCCGAAGCACACGGTCGGGACGACATCCAGGAGCTTCACCGCGCCACCGCTGCCGTGCGCCGGCCACCGCGACAGCCGCTGCGCCGCCCCGAGCACCGCGCAGCCCCCGATCACGGCACCGGCCCACCACCGGTCCCGTACCGACAGCACCGGCACCCCCACCGGGTCACCCGCGGGCGCCCGCCGTACCGCGTACGTGACGAACACGGCGATCACGACCGCGGCCACCGCCGAACCGCCGTACTGCAGGTACCAGTACACCGGCATGCCCGCCAGTTCCCGGCCCAGGACCGGGAACACGCGCATCCCCCACCGGTCCAGGTGCGTGAACGCGTCCCACACGACGTGCGTCAGCGCGCCGAGCGCCGCCGAGACGTACCACCACGCCACCGTGGCCGGCTGCACCCGCGCGCGGGGCGCCCCGCAGCGCAGCAGGGCGGCCGTCCGCCCCTGCCGGGCCCGGGGCGGCAGCGCCATCAACGGCTCGCGCACGAGCAGCCACAGTCCGACCAGGGCCCAGGTGATGAGCACGTCGACGGTGAAGACACCGGCGAAGGAGTGCGTGACGTCCCCGAAGGGCATCGCACCCGGCAGGACACTCGCCGCGTAGTAGGTCATGTCGGGCGAGAAGGAGCCCGCGACGAGGACCGCGGGTACCAGCCGGCCCCGGCCGGTCCCGTCCCCGCGGACGGCGGGCAGGACGGCGGCCGCATGGCTGAGCGTGAACGGCAACTGGTCCCCCCGGGGCGGTGGTCGGCCGTACCCGAGTGCGACGGGCCGACCCGTGATCACTTCTGTCCAGTATGGGGGACGGCCACCTGCCGGACGCTCACGACAACAGCGCATGGCCGGCTGGTGAAAAGCCGGTATCACCGGGTGCCCCTGTAAAGCAAGTTGTCGTAGGGTCACTTGGGTTGCCTTGCCGGGCTCCGGTCGAAAAACACCGGCGCACGAATCGAACGTCGCAGCGGAGGCAACCACAGCACCGGGTCGACCGTCACAACAGGGCGAGCGGAATTACACGACGGGCGCTCAGTCGTCCAGGGGAGGGAATCACCTTATGGCGGCGCAATTCGGCATGCGACTGCGCAAGGGGGCGGCGACGACCGCCGTGGCCGCGGCAGCGGTCGCGGCTCTCTCCGCGTCCCAGGCACCGGGCGTGACGGCCGACAACGGCAGACAGGCCGCCGCCGGATCCAGCGCTCCCGTGCCGGACGCGGTCCCCGAGAGCAACGCCACCGGCAACTCGCCGTACTACACGGACCTGCCGCCGCTCAGCAGCCCCAAGCCCAGCCCGTCGTCCACGATAGGCACCCCGGTCGCCCGGGGTGAGATAGAGGCGGGCATCCCCGCGACGGTCCTCGACGCGTACAAGAGGGCCGCTTCGGAACTGCGCGGCGCCAAGCCGGGCTGCAACCTGCCCTGGCAACTGCTCGCCGCCATCGGCAAGGTGGAGTCGGGTCAGGCCCGCGGCGGAAACGTCGACGCCAACGGCACCACGCTCAGCCCCATCCTGGGCCCGCAGCTCGACGGCAACGGCTTCGCGCTGATCCAGGACACCGACCACGGTCGGTACGACGGCAACAGCGAGTACGACCAGGCCGTCGGCCCCATGCAGTTCATCCCGTCGACCTGGGCCTGGGCGGGCCGCGACGGCAACGGCGACGGCGTCAAGGACCCCAACAACGTCTACGACGCGGCGCTCGCGGCCGGCCACTACCTGTGCCGCAACGGCTGGGACCTGTCCGCCCAGGACAACCTGCACAGCGCGATCCTCAGCTACAACAACTCCCAGGACTACCTGAACACGGTCCTGTCGTGGCTGGAGTACTACCGCGAGGGCACCCACTCGATCCCCGACGGCACCGGCACCCTCCCCTCGGGCCGCAGCGACGACAAGGGCGGCAAACACCCGTCCCACTCGAAGCGGCCCAAGACCAAGCCGAACCCGGGCAAGCCCAGCCCCCTCCCGTCCACGCCGGGCACGCCGTCGCCCACGCCCACCGACACGGTGGACCACCTGGAGGACGCCGGCACCGCCGAGCTCACCGCGATGGCCGGCGACGCGTTCGACAAGAGGATCAGCACGCGGGCCGAGAACAAGGCCGGGAAGACCGTCGGCAAGGTCCGGGTCCGCTTCACCGTCGTCGGTGACACGGACGCCACCTTCACCGGCGGCGAGAGCGTCGCCACCGTCGCCACCGACAGCAAGGGCGTGGCGGTCGCCCCCGCGCTCCAGGCCGGCGAGAAGACCGGCGACTTCACCGTCCACGTCGCCGTCGTCGGCCGCTCGGTCGGCGGTGTCGACTACAAGGCCACGGTCACCGCGCGCGCCGCCGACACCCTCGCCCGCACCAGCGACACCCCGCTCACCTGCACCCCGGGCGGCGAGTTCGCCGACCAGGTCGAGGTGAAGGCCACCTACAAGGGCGCCGTCGCGGACAAGGTCGCCGCCACCGCGACCCTCGTGAAGTCAGCGAGCGACGCGACCGAGAACGACCAGGGCCCCTACTTCAAGGACGCCAGCGGCAAGGCCGTCCGTACCCTGTCGAACCTCCAGACCGACGCGAACGGCCTGATCAAGCTGCCGAAGCTGTACGCGGACGACGCGACCGGCACCTTCCTGCTGCGCATCGTCACCACCGGCGGCGCGACGCTGACCGTCGAACTGAAGGTCGCCGCGGCCGACTCGTCGCCCAGCCCCTCGCCCAGCACCTCCGCGAGCCCGTCGACGAGCCCGTCGGCGACGGCGTCCGCCACCCCCTAGGGCCCCGGTCGGCCGCACACCCCAGGGCGCCCCTCCCGCTTCGGCGGAGGGGCGCCCTCGTCTGTGTGCGCAACGTGTTCTCATCTCGGCCCCCCGTTGCTACGGTGCCGGACCTGACGCCCTATCAGGAACCGTCCGTCCGGAGGCCCCGCATGCGCGCCCTGATCGCCGCCGCGACCGGTCTCGCCGTCGCGCTCGCCCTGGTCCTGACCGTCACCGCCATGGGTTCACCGGCGGGCAGGACCTCCCCGAAGCCGCTGCTGACGACGGTGCCCGCACACCCGTAACCGCCCGTCCGGGAGGGAGGCCGAGATGCGCCGCAAGGCCGGTCTGATCCTGCTCGCCCTCGCCGTGTTCTTCGCGGCGCTGTCCCCGCTGCTGCGCTGGTACGCCTTCCCGCGCCTGGCCAAGATCCCCGCGAACCAGTACCAGGACATGGTCCTGGAGGCCAAGGACGCCACCCTCCTCGACTACGGCACGATGAAGGCGAGGAAGGTCCCCAAGGTCACCGTCGTGCAGACCCTCAAGGGCAACGTGGAGGCCTCGGAGAGGATCGAGAGGACGGCGGGGAAGGACGTCGTCGTCTGGGACGGCCTGTCCTATGTGCAGGGCCCCGACGGCAAGATGGTCTCCAGGATCCCCGAGCGCTACATCTTCGACGCCCACTCCCAGGAACCCGTCCACGCCACCGGGGAGATGGTGGACGGCGACCCGGTCAAGCGGGACGGCATCGAGTTCAAGTGGCCCTTCCTGACGGAGAAGCGCGACTACGAGTACTTCGACGCACAGACCCGCACCACCAGCCCCATCCACTACAAGGGCACCCGGAACTTCCGCGGTCTGAGCGTCTACTACTTCGAGCAGACCATCCCCTGGACCAAGGTCCCCTTCCCCAAGACCATGCCCGTGCGGGGCATCACCCCCGAGTCGGTCGCCAAGACCGGGACGACCCGCTGGTACACCACGGTCCGCAAGTTCTGGGTCGAGCCCGTCACCGGGGCGCCCGTGTACGGCGAGGAACTGCACCAGGAGGAGCTGCGCGGCGGCACCCTGCTCGGCGGGCGCGCCAAGGTGACCGCGTTCGCGGGCGACGTGAAGATGCGCGAGGACTACATCGAGCACACCGTGGCCCTGGTCAAGGACAACCGCACCCTCGTCCTGCTGATGACCTCGTACCTGCCCTGGGGCTTCCTGGTCCTCGGCATCCTGCTGCTGGCGCTCGCGCTCTACCTGGAGGCGCGCGGCAGGCGCCCCGCGGATCCCGCACCCGCCGAGACGACGGAACCGGAACCGGTCAGCGCCTGAGGCGGGCGTTGGTGTGCCGGGTGGGCTCGGCGGTGGCCGGGTCCTCGGGCCACGGATGCTTCGGATACCGGCCGCGCAACTCCGCCCGTACGCCCTTGTAGCCGTCCTTCCAGAAGGAGGCGAGGTCGGCCGTCACCGCCGCGGGCCGACCGGCGGGGGACAGGAGATGCACGAGCAGCGGCACCCCGGCCACCTCCGGCGACTGCCGCAGACCGAACATTTCCTGCAACTTCACGGCGAGGACGGGCTGTTCGGGGTTCTGGTAGTCGATCCGGATTCTGGACCCACTGGGGACGACGATCCGCTCGGGGGCGAGTTCGTCGAGCCGGGCGGCCTCACCACCGGCCCAGGGCAGCAACCGGTCGAGCACCGCCCCGGCATCGATCCGCGCGAGATCGGCCCGCCGCCGGGCGCGCCCCAGCTCGGGCTCCAACCACTCGTCCACGCGCGCGAGAAGCGCGGCGTCCGACACGTCCGGCCAGGGCTCGCCGAGCCGCAGCCGCAAGAACGCCAGCCGCTGCCGCAGGACGCCGGCCTCCGCGGACCACCGCAGCAGCCCGACCCCCTCCTGCCGCAACCCCTCCAGCAGCGCCTCGCGTACGAGAGAGGAGTCGGCGTCCCTCAGCGGCCGCACCGCCAGTTCGACGGCCCCGAGCCGCTCGACCCGCCGGGCCACGACGTCCCCGTCAGCCCAGTGCACCTCGTCCCGCGCGTCCAGCAGCGAGCCGGCCGCGCTCATCGCCACCTCCTCACCCACCACGGCCCCGAGCCGCACGCGCGCGTGCCGCTGTCCCACGGGCCGATCGGCCACGGCGACAGCGATCCACGGGACCCCGTGGAGGGCGGACCCGTCCCCCGCCTCGGCCCGTGTCCCGGACACCATGAGATACGACCCACCGTCCAGCCGGGCGACCCGCTCGGGAAACGCGAGCGCGACAACAAGCCCGGCGGCGAACCCTTCGCCACGCCCCGCGCCCGATCCGCCGCCGACGCCCACCTGGAGCCGACTGCCGAGGGCCGGCGGGTCGGAAAACTCCCCGGCGACGGCCCGCAGGCGCCGCACCTCCGTCCGCCACCGCCCCGCATAGGCGTCACCTCCGCGCCGGACCGTCCGCAGCGCACCGCCGAGATCGTCTCCGTACTCCCGCGGAGCCTCCTCGCTCAGCAGGGCGACAACCTCGGCGGCCGCCTCCACCCCCACGAGCGGCGCGGCGTCCAGCAGTGCCCGCCCCAGCCGCGGATGCAGCCCCAGCCGCGCCAGCCGCACCCCCCGCTCCGTGACCCGCCCGGCGGAGTCCACCGCTCCCACGGCCGTCAGCACCTCGCGCGCCGCCGCCATCGCCCCGCCCGGCGGCGGATCCAGCAGCGCGAGCCCCGAGGCGTCGGGGTCGCCCCAGCAGGCCGCCTGCAGGGCGAACGGCGTCAGATCGGCCACCTTGATCTCCGGTGCCGGGAAGCGCGGCAGGCGTAGGTCCTCGGCCTCCGTCCAGCACCGGTACACCGCCCCGGGCGCCTCACGCCCGGCCCGGCCCGCCCGCTGCCGTCCCGCCGCCTGCGACGCCCGCACCGTCGTCAGCGCGCTCAGCCCGCGCGCGTGGTCCACACGCGGCTCCCGCGCCAGCCCGCAGTCGACGACCACCCGCACCCCGGGCACCGTCAGCGAGGACTCCGCGACCGATGTCGCCAGCACCACCCGGCGCCGCTCGCCGGGCATCAGCACCGCGTCCTGCACGGCCGCCGACGCCCGCCCGTGCACCTGCAGCACGTCCACGCCGCCCAGGTCCCCCAGCTGCCCCGCGACCCGCACGATCTCGCCCACGCCGGGCAGGAAGCACAGCACGTCCCCCGACCGCTCGGCCAGGGCCCGCCGCACCACCGAGGCCACGTGGACCAGCAGCGCCGGATCCACACGCATCCCGTGCGGCGGCCGTACCGGACGCGCCGGCGGTGCCCACACCACCTCCACGGGGTGCGAGACACCCTCGGCCTCCACCACCGGCGCCCCGCCCAGCAGCCGCGCCCACCCCTGCGCGTCCGTCGTCGCCGAGGCGGCCACCAGCCGCAGCTCCGGCCGCAGGGCCTCCCGTACGTCCCACAGGAACGCCGCCACGGTGTCCGCGTCCAGATGCCGCTCGTGGCACTCGTCGAGCACGACCACGTCGACGCCCGTCAGCTCCTGGTCCCGTTGCAGCCGCTGCAGCAGCACGCCGGTCGTGACGACCTCCACGCGCGCGCGTGGCCCCACGACCCGCTCGCCGCGCACGGTGTAGCCGATGCTCTGCCCGACCTGTTCGCCCAGCAGCCACGCCATCCGGCCCGCCGCGGCCCGCGCCGCGATCCGGCGCGGCTCGGCCACGACCACCCGCCGCGCCGGCCCCTCGCCCAGCAGCCCGGCCAACGCCAGCGGCACCAGCGTCGTCTTGCCGGTGCCGGGCGGCGCCACCAGGACCGCGGTGCCGTGCCCCTCCAGAGCGTCGTCCAGGGCGGGCAGGGCACCACGTACGGGCAGGGCGTCCAGGGCGTCGTAACGGATCACGCCCCCTAGTGTCGTACGCCCCGAAAACGGCCCCTCACGCGCGCGTGGGTCAGTCCCGCTCGCACACGAAGATCGCCGTCCCGGGGATGAGACCCCCGCGCAGCGGGGACCAGCCGCCCCATTCGGACGAGTTCCAGGCCGGCCACTCCGGTTCCACCAGGTCCACGAGCCCAAAGCCCGCGGCCACGACGTCCCGGACCCGGTCGCCGACCGTCCTGTGGTGCTCGACGTACACCGCCCGGCCCTGCTCGTCCTGCTCGACGTACGGCGTGCGGTCGAAGTACGAGGCCGACACGGACAGCCCCTCGGGCCCGGGCTCGTCCGGGAAGGCCCACCGGATCGGATGCGTCACCGAGAACACGAAGCGCCCGCCCGGCCGCAGCACCCGGCGCACCTCCCGCAGCACCGCGACCGGGTCCGCCACGAAGGGCAGCGCCCCGTACGCGGAGCACGCCAGGTCGAAGGAGCCGTCCGCGAAGGGCAGCGCGCCGGCGTCGGCGCACACCAGCGGAAACGATCCGCCGATGCGCAGGGCGTGCTGGAGCTGGCGGTGGGAGAGGTCCAGGGCCACCGGGCGGGCCCCCTGGGCGGCCAGCCAGCGCGAGCACTGCGCCGCGCCCGCGCCTATCTCCAGGACGTCCCTGCCCTTGAGGTCCTTCGCAGGGCCCAGCAGCTCGGCCTCCACCTCGTCGAGGCCCTCGGGCCCCCACACGAAGCGGTCGTCGCCCAGGAACGTGCCGTGGTCGACCTGGTACTCGTCCGCGTTCCGGTCCCACCAGCCCCGGTTGGCCCGGGAGCTTTCCGTGGCCCCGGCCTCGCGCCGGGTGGCTTCCGGTTCGAAGGCTTCTGGCTCTTGGATGATCGGCTCCCTCGTCGTACTCTTCCGTGCAACCCGTCTGGGGCGTGTCGCGCAAGAGGTCCGTCAGGCCCTCGTGGCCTCGTGGGACGGAACTTGTGCCGGGTATGCGGCGATCCGCCCCGGGTGTGCGCCTTCGCGCATTGACCCTGCCCGGCTGCCCCCGTATGCTACAAGTTGCGCTGCGGGCCTGCGCACCTCAGACGTAGCAGGCTGCGCTCGCATCTGTTGTATGTCCCCTCGGTTGTCGAGGCGCCACAGGCTGTATCCGGTGTGGCGCTTCCTTGGCTGTCCGGCTTCTGCAGAGCGAAACGGGCTCCCGGCGTAAGCAGTGCCTACGACTTCAATGTCCGTACCGGAGCCCTTTCCCACATGACGAGCAGCACCGAGACCACCGCCACCACCCCGCAGGTTGCGGTCAACGACATCGGTAACGAGGAAGCCTTCCTCGCAGCGATCGACGAGACGATCAAGTACTTCAACGACGGCGACATCGTCGACGGCGTCATCGTGAAGGTCGACCGGGACGAGGTCCTACTCGACATCGGTTACAAGACCGAAGGTGTCATCCCGAGCCGCGAGCTCTCGATCAAGCACGACGTCGACCCGAACGAGGTCGTTGCCGTCGGCGACGAGATCGAGGCCCTGGTCCTCCAGAAGGAGGACAAGGAAGGCCGCCTGATCCTCTCGAAGAAGCGCGCCCAGTACGAGCGTGCCTGGGGCACCATCGAGAAGATCAAGGAAGAGGACGGCATCGTCACCGGTACCGTCATCGAGGTCGTCAAGGGTGGTCTCATCCTCGACATCGGCCTCCGTGGCTTCCTCCCGGCCTCCCTGGTCGAGATGCGCCGCGTCCGCGACCTCCAGCCCTACGTGGGCAAGGAGCTCGAGGCCAAGATCATCGAGCTGGACAAGAACCGCAACAACGTGGTCCTCTCCCGCCGTGCCTGGCTGGAGCAGACCCAGTCCGAGGTCCGCCAGACGTTCCTCACGACCCTCCAGAAGGGTCAGGTCCGCTCCGGCGTCGTCTCCTCGATCGTCAACTTCGGTGCCTTCGTGGACCTGGGTGGCGTCGACGGTCTGGTCCACGTCTCCGAGCTCTCCTGGAAGCACATCGACCACCCGTCCGAGGTTGTCGAGGTGGGCCAGGAGGTCACCGTCGAGGTTCTCGACGTCGACATGGACCGCGAGCGCGTCTCCCTGTCGCTGAAGGCGACCCAGGAAGACCCGTGGCAGCAGTTCGCCCGCACCCACCAGATCGGCCAGGTCGTGCCCGGTAAGGTCACGAAGCTGGTTCCGTTCGGTGCGTTCGTCCGCGTCGACGAGGGCATCGAGGGTCTGGTCCACATCTCCGAGCTGGCCGAGCGCCACGTGGAGATCCCGGAGCAGGTCGTCCAGGTCAACGACGAGATCTTCGTCAAGGTCATCGACATCGACCTGGAGCGTCGCCGGATCTCGCTGTCCCTCAAGCAGGCCAACGAGTCCTTCGGTGCCGACCCGGCCTCGGTCGAGTTCGACCCGACCCTGTACGGCATGGCCGCGTCCTACGACGACCAGGGCAACTACATCTACCCCGAGGGCTTCGACCCCGAGACCAACGACTGGCTCGAGGGCTACGAGAAGCAGCGCGAGGAGTGGGAGCGCCAGTACGCCGAGGCGCAGACCCGCTTCGAGCAGCACCAGCAGCAGGTCATCAAGTCCCGCGAGGCCGACGCCGCTGCCGCGGCCGAGGGCGGCGAGGCTGCGGCTCCGGCCGCGTCGGGTGGCGGTTCGTACTCCTCCGAGGGTGCGGACACCTCCGGTGCCCTGGCCTCGGACGAGGCGCTGGCCGCTCTGCGCGAGAAGCTGGCGGGTGGCCAGAGCTGAGCTCAGCCACTGAGGCTTAGCCGATAGCTCCGAGGGCCCGTACCTTTCGAGGTGCGGGCCCTCAGGCATGTCCGGGGGAACCCGCCCCGCGCAAGGCCGACGCCCCAGCAGCGCGAGAAGCGTGCTGTAGCGGCCGGCATGAGGATCGGCGGCGCCAAGCAACGCACCGGAACCGGCCCTTCACGCGCGCGTGATGTCCAAGCGGGGCACGACATGACCTCGTGATGTCGTCGTGGCGCGGTGGACCGGCGCATGAAAAGGCGGTGAGAGCTGCCTGATCAGGGACAAGGGTGGGAATGCCCAAGTCCCCGCCCGCGTTGTGGAGTACGAACACGAGGAGGAGCGGTCACAGTGCTTGATCCGCAGGGTTTGTACGCATGGGAGCCGAAGGGGCTGGCAGTCGTCGACATGGCGCTCGCCCAGGAGTCGGCCGGTCTTGTCATGCTCTACCACTTCGACGGATACATCGACGCGGGTGAGACCGGCGACCAGATCGTCGACCGGCTCCTCGACTCGCAGCCCTACCAGGTCGTGGCCCGCTTCGACCACGACCGGCTCGTGGACTACCGGGCCCGCCGCCCGCTGCTCACCTTCAAGCGGGACCGCTGGACCGAGTACGAGGAGCCCGAGATCGTGGTGCGCCTCGTCCAGGACACCACCGGCGCGCCCTTCCTGGTGCTGTCCGGCCCCGAACCGGACGTGGAGTGGGAGCGCTTCGCCGTAGCCGTACGGCAGATCGTCGAGCGCCTCGGCGTCCGCCTGTCCGTGAACTTCCACGGCATCCCCATGGGCGTCCCGCACACCCGCCCCGTGGGCCTGACCCCGCACGGCAACCGCACCGACCTCGTCCCGGGCCACCGCAGCCCCTTCGACGAGGCGCAGGTACCCGGCAGTGCCGAGGCGCTCGTCGAGTACCGCCTCATGGAGGCAGGGCACGACGTCCTGGGCGTCGCCGCGCACGTCCCGCACTACATCGCCCGCTCCGCCTACCCGGACGCGGCGCTGACCGTCCTGGAGGCCATCACGGCCGCCACGGGACTGGTCCTGCCCGGCATCGCGCACGCCCTGCGCACGGACGCGCATCGCACGCAGACCGAGATCGACCGGCAGGTCCAGGAGGGCGACGAGGAGCTCACCTCCCTCGTCCAGGGCCTTGAGCACCAGTACGACGCCGCCGCGGGCGCCGAGAGCCGCGGCAACATGCTCGCCGAGCCGGTCGAGATCCCGTCGGCGGACGAGATCGGGCTCGAGTTCGAACGCTTCCTGGCGGAGCGGGAGGGCGAGAACTAGACCGGCGGCCGACCATCAGGAGCCGGCGGGGCGGAGGACCGCCGGCAGCAGGTACCGGGCGACCGTCAGTAGCGGGCGTGGCGGGCGACCACCGGCCGGTTCGGCCGGTGGGTGCGCCATCACCGACAGGGCCTAAGCTTCCGCTCATGCTGAAAGTTGGCCTCACCGGCGGGATCGGCGCCGGCAAGAGCGAGGTGTCCCAGCGGCTCGTCGAGCACGGTGCCGTACTGATCGACGCGGACCGTATCGCGCGCGAGGTCGTCGCGCCGGGGACCCCCGGACTCGCGGCGGTCGTCGAGGCCTTCGGCGAGGAGGTGCTCGCCCCGGACGGCAGCCTGGACCGGCCCAGGCTCGGGTCGATCGTGTTCGCCGACCCGGACAGGCTCGCCGTCCTCAACGCGATCGTGCACCCCCTGGTGGGCCTGCGCTCCCGCGAACTGGAGAACGCCGCGGCCGACGACGCCGTCGTGATCCACGACGTCCCGCTCCTCACGGAGAACGGCCTCGCACCGCTGTACGACGTCGTGGTCGTGGTCGACGCGAGCCCCGAGACCCAGCTGGACCGGCTCGTGCGGCTGCGGGGCATGACCGAAGAGGACGCACGCGCGCGCATGGCCGCCCAGGCGACGCGCGAGAAGCGCCTGGAGATCGCGGACATCGTGATCGACAACGACGTACCCCTGGACGCGCTGCAGCGGCGCGTGACCGAGGTGTGGACCGACCTCCTCACCCGGGCCCGGGAGCGGGCGCGGGAATAGGCGTGGGAATAGCGGCCACCCGGCCGGGCGTTGAACCGCCCCAGTGAGGGAAGGACTTTGCCGTGCCCGAGACCAGCGGTTCGACCGGACGAACTCCGGAGACGCATGTCATCGACTTCCGTGCCGCCGAGCAACTGCTCAACGCACGGGATCCCCGTGGCGCGGTGAAGCTGCTCGACGGAGTCATCGCCGCGCATCCCGAGAACACGGCCGCGCGCCTGCTGCGCGCGCGTGCCTTCTTCGCCGCGGCGCAACTGCGGCCCGCGGAGCTTGAGTTCACGATCGTTCTGGAACGCGAGCCGGACAACGCCTTCGCGCACTTCGCGCTCGCCCGCACCTACGAACGCCAGGGACGCCCGGACCAGGCCAAACGCCACTTCCGCCTGGCCGCCGCGCTGGACCCGAACCCCGAATACCTGAAGGCGGCACGGTTCGAGTCCTGACCCGGAGGGGCCACAGGTGCCGAAGAGGCCAGAGGGAGCCAGAGGTGCCCTAGGGGTGGCGGTGCTGCGGGGGCCGTCGGTACGGCGGGCGGCTGTCCACCGGGCGGTACGGCGGGATGTCCCGTCCCGGCTGGTAGTGCGGGCCCTGCCGCATGTGCCTCAGGATCATCATCATGTCGACGGTGGCCACCAGCCACAGCACACCGCAGGCGGCCGCCCAGCCGGGACGCCCGACGAGCGCGAAGGCCGCCGTACCGAAGATCGCCCAGCCCAGTCCCCACAGGCTCAGCCACAACCGTGCCCGCAGCGCACTGCGTGCTGTCGCCGGCTCACTGCCCGTACGCATCGGGATCTCGCCTCCTTCCTCAACGTACTCTTCGATCAGGACGTTCATAAGGGGGGACCGCACCGTGCTGCCCGACGCCGACGACCTGCCCGAGCTGCTTCTCGACCTCTGCGTGCCCCACGAGGACATCAACGAACTGGTCGGGCTGCGCCGCACGGTGACGCGCGACGCCGAGGTACTGCGGCTCCTGGAAGAGTGCGTCGAGGAACTGGTCGAGGACATGGGCGGTCCCGACCGACCCTCACGGCTCACCGAGCGACTGGCCGAGGCGGCCGAGGCCACGACGGCCCTGGACGCGTCCGGCCCGACGCCACTGGGCCCCTACTTCGCGGCGTACGTCTTCCTCGCCGCCCTCCCGCACACGCGCGCGTACCACCGCGCCCGCGGCGTCCCGGCCCAGATCACCCGGCGCACCCTCGCCGATTTCGGCCGCCGCATGGCCGTCCACCGCAGGCGGCACGGCAGGGGAGGAGTGCAGTCACCGCGCTGGCTCACCCTCCACTTCCAGGGCCGGCTCTACCAGCTGGGCCGGCTCCAGTTCGAGCGGGCCCGGCTCGCGGAGCACACGGCGACGACGGTCGCGGCGGCCGGACTGGACGCGGCCGCGGGTGCGCCCTGCCTGAACCTCCACATCCCCGACTTCCACGGACCGCTGACCCCCAGCGCCTGCGACCGCTCGCTGGACCTGGCCCGGGAGTTCTTCGCCCGGCACTTCCCCGAGGAGCACCACGGGACCCTGCTCTGCCACTCCTGGCTCCTCGACCCGCAGCTGAAGCGGTACCTGTCGGCGGACGCCAACGTCATCCGCTTCCAGGAACGGTTCCGCGTCGCTCACGAGGACACCGAGCCCGCCGACACCGAGCCGGTCCAGTACGTCTTCGGCGACCCCGACATCCCGCCGCGGGACCTGCCCCGGCGCACCTCCGTGGAGCGGGCCGTCGGGGATCATCTGCGGGCGGGCGGCCACTGGTACGTCGGGCACGGCTGGTTTCCTCTCCGCTGACGGCCGCCGACCCCGGAGTTCCCGACCAGGCCTCGAACTACTCGAACGAGTGAACTGTCGGCGAAGGGGAACGGCCGTGCGGAGACGGGCCGTTGTTCGGGCATGACAGTCGAAATGCGTGAGGGGTACGAGGGAACAGGACCCGGTGCGATCACACCGGACGGCTGCGCGGTCGAGCTCTACTCGCGGCTGCCGGTGGGAGCGGAGCCGGACATCATCGCCGCGGCCGTACCGCCGGGCGCGCACATCCTGGAACTGGGCAGCGGGGTCGGACGCATGACCCATCCCCTGCTGGAACGCGGGTTCACGGTCACCGCGGTCGACGAGTCCGCCGAGATGCTGGCCCGGGTCCGCGGGGCACGCACGATATGCGGCCCGATCGAAGACCTCGATCTGGGCGAGACGTTCGACGTGGTGATGCTCGCGTCGTTCCTCGTGCACACCGGCGACGTCGAGGTGCGGCGCGGCCTGCTGCGCACCTGCGCCCGGCACGTGGCGGAGGGCGGCTGCGTGCTGATCCAGCGGGAGGGCGAGGACTACCACTCCAACGTGCCGCGCGAGCGCGTCGACCCCAGCGGCTTCACCATCCGCATCGCGTCGACGGAGCCGGTCGGGGACGGCGTCAACTCGGTCCGCGCGGAGTACGAGTTCCCGGACGCGGCATGGACCCACACGTTCCTGGCCCGTCCTTTGACGAAGGAACAGTTCGAGGAAGCGCTGGCGGAGGCGGGACTGGAGGTGGACGAGTATCTGACCCCGGACGGCATCTGGGTGCGGGCGGTGCGGGCGGCCTAGCGGAAGGGGCTGGTGCAGGGCCGGACGGGAAACTCCGCGGAATCCCGTCGGGCGGCGGCGATGAGTTCTCGGACGGGGACCGGTCTACCTCTGTGACAACAACAGGGACCGCATCATCACCCGGGAGACCCCCCATGTCCGAGACCACCACCCCCCTCACCTCCGTCACTTCCGCCTCCTCCGCCCGCGGCCGCCGTGCCCACCTCGCCCTGCGCGCGCTGCAGGTCAGTGCTGGCCCTCTTCTACGGGATCGCCAGCGCCCTGCCCAAGCTGATCGCGCATCCGTCGGCCGTGGAGTCCTTCGACAGGATCGGCTGGGGCAGTGCGGGCATGTACACCATCGGTGCGCTCGAACTGGCGGGTGCCGTCGCCCTGTTGATCCCGGTCCTCCAGTCGGTGGCGGCCATGGCGCTGAGCGCGCTCATGGTGGGGGCGTTCATCGTCCAGCTCACCGTCTTCGACGGTCAGTACGCGGCGACCCCGCTCATCCTGATGGTGCCCCTGGCCCTCATCGCCTGGGCCCGACGCGGCCACAACGCGGACCTGCTCCGACTGATCCGGCGACGCGCGTGATCCACATGCGACGACGGTGACGTCCGGCGGGCCGAGGGGCTCGACCGGACGTCACCGTTGGGCGGGGGAGGGGACAAGGTCACCGCCCCTCGGGACGCCCCCCGAATCCGCCGAATCCGCCCGACCCCCGCAGCCGTTCCAGCTCGCGGCGGTCCCGCTTGGTGGGGCGGCCGGTGCCGCGGTCCCGGATACCGGCCGGGGCCGTGGTCTCGCGGGGCGGAGGCGGCGGGGAGTTGTCGATGTAGCACTGGGCGGCGACGGGGGCGCCGACCCGCTTGCGGATCAGGCGCTTGACGATGACGATCCGCTCCCGGCCCTCCTGGCGCAGGCGCACCTCGTCGCCGATGCGCACGGAGTACGCGGGCTTGACCCGCTCGCCGTTCACCTGGACGTGTCCACCACGGCAGGCGGTGGCGCCCTGGGAGCGGGTCTTGATCAGACGTACGGCCCAGATCCAGCTGTCGATGCGGACGTTCTCGCCGTTGGCCGGCCCGGCGGCCTCGGCGGCGGCCACCGCGGCGGCGATCTTCGGGTCGGGGGTCTGCGCCTCGTCCGTGCCGTCGGTGTCACTGGTGCCGGCAGCTCCGGCGGCGTCGGCGCTGCCAGGGACCTCGGCGGTGCCCTCAGCGCGGGAGGTTCCGGCGGTCTCGTCGGCATCACCGGTGCCGGTCACTTCGTCGGCACCCGCGTCGAGGCCGCCCCCGGCCCGCACGCCGGCCCTGCCCCCGGCCCGCCCGCCGGTCTTGCCGGTCCTGCGGGTTCCGCGGCCCGTGTTCTCATCCGCATACTCGGAAGCCATGCAGCCGACCTTAGCGCGCAGAGCCGGGTGAACCGGACGTGATTTTCCGGGGGTGCCGGGAGGCCCTCACTCAGGCCCGGGCGGGCCGCGGGCCTACCGTGGAGCCATGGGAAGCACCGGCCGGCCCGACGGCCTGTCCGACCTCGACCGGCGTGTGGCCGGTTGCCGGGCCTGTCCGCGGCTGGTCGCCTGGCGGGAGGAGGTGGCCCGTACCAAGCGCGCCGCCTTCGCGGACTGGACGTACTGGGGCCGCCCGGTGCCCGGGTTCGGCCCGTCGGACGCCCGTCTGCTGATCATCGGGCTCGCCCCCGCGGCCCACGGCGGCAACCGCACCGGCCGCATGTTCACGGGCGACCGCTCCGGAGACGTGCTGTACCGGGCGCTGTACGAGGTCGGACTGGCCTCGCAGCCCACCTCCGTCAGCGCCGACGACGGGCTGGAGCTGTACGGCGTACGGGTCACGGCGCCGGTCCACTGCGCCCCGCCCGCCAACAAGCCGACCCCCGAGGAGCGCGACACCTGCCGCCCCTGGCTGGTCGAGGAGCTGAACCTGCTGCGCCCGACGCTCAGGGCCGCCGTGGTCCTCGGCGCCTTCGGCTGGCAGGCCGCGCTGCCGGCCTTCGCCGAGGCGGGCTGGACCGTGCCCCGCCCCCGTCCGGCCTTCGCCCACGGCACCCGTGTGCGGCTCGACGGCCTGGACCTGTTCGGCTGCTTCCACGTCAGCCAGCGCAACACCTTCACCGGCCGCCTCACTCCCCAGATGCTGCGGGAGGTGCTGCGCACGGCGGCGGAGACGGCGGGGCTCGGACCATGAGGCGGGCTCACGAGGAGGCACATGGCTTCCACACGTACCGCACGTCCGGCTCCCGCTCCTCGTTGTCCGCACCGTCCGTGAACTCGACGGCGACGAATCCGTGCCGCTCGTAGAAGCGGTGGGCGGGCTTGTTCACCTGGAACGTCCACAGCGTGAGGCCCTGAGGGACGCGCTCCTTGGCGAGCGCGACGAACCGGTCGCCGATGCCGCGTCCACGCCAGTCGGGGGCCAGGTAGAGCTGGGCCAGCAGATGGCCGTCGAGGACCATCACCCCCACGGTCCCGCCACCGTCGGCCGCCTCGGCCAACCAGGTCTCCCGCAGCGGCACGACCACGTCCCGGAAGTACGCGCGCACCTCGTCGTCGGAACGGGGTCGTACGACCGTGGGCAGCGCGGCGGCGAAGGACCGCAGCCAGACATCGGCGACGTCCAGGGCGTCTGACGCGGCCGCCCGCCGCAGAACGACCGTGGCCTCGTCACTCACGAGCGCGCCTGCTCGGGGACGACGGCCGTGGCCGTGATCTCCACCAACTGCCCCGTGTACCCCAGGCAGGCCACCCCGAGGAGCGTCGACGAATGCGGCCCGGCGCTCAGCCCCGACGCCTCGACCACCTCCCACACCTCGGAGAGCACCGAGGGCTCACTGCTCACCACGTACACGTCCGTGGCCACCACATGCGCCAGGTCGCTCCCGACCGACCGTAGTTGCTCACGCAGGTTCGCGATCACCCGCTCGGCCTGCCGCACCGGATCCCCCGGCCCGACGATCTCCCCCTTCTCGTCCAGCGGCACGGCCCCGGCGAGAAACGCGAGCTTCGAGCCCGACTCGACCACGGAGACATGCGAGTAGGTGGGCGGCGGAAACAACCCGGCCGCGGTGACACGCCGAATCATGCGAGCTCCTGAGGTGGGGAACGGGCAACCTGCCGATCATCCGCAGCGCAGGCCTGCGAGCGCATCCGAATTTCCGGCGGTTGCCCCTCGCGCGCCCCAGGTACGCTTCCGGCGACCCGCACACCCCGCAACCGGGTGCCGCGCGGGGAGCCGCCCCGGCCGCCGAATAATCATTCGAAGCAAAGACGTTGTCGTTGCTAACGTCACCTCCGTGGCGAAACTCAATCAGATCATCGCAGTCGAGAAAGGCATCAAGTCCAAGGCGCACCAGGACCTGACGGCCGCTCATCACGGGTTGCAGAAGCCCGCCTTGCTGGCCGGCATCTCGCGGACGTACCAGCCGAAGGACGAGGAGGGCGAGCAGTTGCCGCCCGAGTCCACGCGGGTGCAGGTCAAGGCCGAGGACGTGCTGCGCGAGACCGCGGCCACCTTGACGCGGCTCTTCGACGTGACCGCCACCAAGGACTGGGCCAACTGCGCGGCCAGGGCCGACGTGTCGGTCGACGGGCGGGTGCTCGTCGCCGACGTGCCCGTGTCCTACCTGCTCTTCCTGGAGAAGCAGCTCGTCGACCTCAACACCTTCGTACGGAAGCTGCCCGTCCTCGACGCCTCCGAGTCCTGGGTGCAGGACCCGTCCACCGACGCGTGGAAGACCGAGCCCGTGCGGACGCTGCGGACCAAGAAGGTGCCGCGCAACCACGTCAAGGCCGAGGCCACCGAGAAGCACCCGGCCCAGGTCGAGGTCTACTACGAGGACATCCCCGTCGGGTACTGGACCACCGTGAAGTTCTCCGGCTCCCTTCCCGCCCGGCGCGTCAACGAACTCCTCGACCGCGTCGAGAAGTTGCAGCAGGCCGTGAAGTTCGCCCGCGAGGCGGCGAACGGTGTCGACGTCGTCGACCAGCGGGTCGGGGACGCTGTGTTCGGCTACCTGTTCGGGTAGCCTTCAAGAATCCCCGGTCCCTTGAGGCCGGGGTGCGCGAGGAGCGCAAGCTGAAGCTGAAGCTTGTCGTGACGGAGCGGTTCCAGTGGAGGTTCGAGTCCTCCCCGCGGCATTCATCCCGTGCCGCGGTAGCCCAATCGGCAGAGGCAGACCGCGTTCAATCTCAGACTCTCGCTCCAGACTCAGCATTCGCCGCCGATCGCCGGATCGAACGGGCCCGGGCCCCAGCACGTCGAAATGCAGGTTCAAGTCCTGCCCGCGCAGCTCGATGCGCGGTGGTCCAAAGGCAGGACGCGGCGCGATAACGACTGACCCGGGTTCTCAAGTGTGCCGGCGTGCGAACATGGGCGGCATTTCCGGGCCCGGGGGCAGGCTACGCCCCCGGGTCCACCTACGTTCACGCCGTCTTCGCGTTCCGCACGCCGTCATTGCGTTCATAAAGACCGCGGCTCTCCAGCCGGTTGTCACACCGCGGAAACACGAATTCAGCTTTCCGTCCGGAAACACGATCTACGGTGGACACACCCACCCGCCCGGCCACCGTCGTCCGAAGGCACACCCCGCCCTCGTCCGGACAGGAGCCCCGTGTCCCGGAGCACCGCCCTGCCTCCCTGGCTCGCCCACGCCCTGCGCGCACAGCGCGGGCCCGTTCCCTGGAGCGCGGTGACGCGGGGCGCCCTCGCCGCCGGGCCGCTGCTCCTCGCCGCCGTCCTCGCCGGCCGCACCTCCCTCGGTGTCGTCGCCGCCATCGCCGCCATGCTCGCCGGGATCAACGACCGGCCGGGCAGCCGGCGTGTGTCGGTCGAGCGGCTCGGGGTGCCCGCGCTGGCCGGGGCCGCCGGGCTGCTCGTGGGGACGTACGCCGGGCAGCAGCTCGGCGCCGTGCCCCTGACCCTCCTGCTCACCGTGCTCGGTCTCGTCGCCGGCGGCATGAGCGCGGTCGGGCCCGTCGCCTCCGGTGCCGGTACGCAGCTGCTGGTCGCCGCCGCCATCGGCGCCGGGATGCCGCTGCCCGAGCCGGGCCGGCTGCGGGCCCTCGCCTTCCTCGCCGGAGCCGGCTGGCTGCTCGCGCTGCGGCTGGCGCTGCCCACGCCCGGCGCCCTCGCCGGTGACTACCGGTTCGACGGCGAGCGGGCCGCCGTCGCCGAGGTGTACGACGCCGTCGCCGCGCTGCTCGACGCCGCGGGGACCGACCGCGCCACTGCCCGGCGGGCCGCGCTCACCGCCGCCCTCGACCACGCGCAGGACGCCCTCACCGGGCCCCGGCTGCGGCGCTGCGCGAGCTCCTCGGCCGAGCGCCGGCTGCACGCCCAGTACGCCGCCGCGCTGCCCCTCGCCGAGGCCGCGACCGCCCTCGCCTGGGCGGGGGAGAGCGTCTGCGAGCGGGCCGCCGACGGGCCCCGACGGCTCGCCGCCGCCGTACGCGACAACACGCACACCGGGCCCCTGCCCGCCCCCGACCTCGCCCACGCTCGGCTTCGCTCGCGCGGGGGGATCCCCATGGTGCCCGCTCTCCGCGCCCTCGACGACGCCCTCCTGCACGCCGCCGAGGCGTTCGACCGCGCCGGGGGCACGCGGCGCCAGTACCCACACCGGCCCGAGCACCATCACCGGCACGAGCACCGCCTCCACACCCGCCCCCGCGACGCCCGAGCCCTCCTCCGCATCGCCCTCGGCACCGGCGGCCGCGAGTACGGCCTGCGCGTCGCCCTCTGCCTGGGCGCCAGTGCCGCCATCGCCCAGGCCCTGCACCACGCCCGCTGGTACGGCCAGCACCAGCACTGGTACTGGCTGCCCGTCACCGCCGTCTTCCTGGTCAAGCCCGACCTCGGGCCGCTCGTGTCCCGGGTCCTGTGCCGGGCGGCGGGGACCGTGCTCGGCGCGCTCGTCTTCGCCGCCCTCGCCGCCGTGCTGCCCCGGCCGACGGGGCTGGTCGCGCTGGTGGCCGTCAGCGGGGCGCTCATCCCCGTCGCCATCCGGCACTTCGCCGCCCTGACCGCCGTGGTCACGGTGCTCGTCCTGGCCCTCGTCATGGTCGGCGGCGAGCCGCAGGCCTCCGTCAGCCGGATCGGGGAGACGCTGCTGGCCTGTGCGATCGTGCTGATCGTGGGGCATCTGCCGATGCCGGGGGAGCGGGGCGGCGGCGTACGGGCGCGGCTCGCCGCGGCCGGGGGCGCCGCGCACGCCTACCTCGTCCACGTCCTGAACGACTCCGGCGACCGCACCGGGCGCTGGGCCCTGCGGCGCGAGGCCTACCGCACCCTCGCCGAGGCCCGTACCGCCATCGCCCTCGCCGCCGCCGAACTGCCCGCCCTGGCCCGGCACACCGAGGGCACGGACGCCGTCGCGGCCGTCCTCGAACGGCTCGTGGACACGACCACGGGGTGCGCCGTGCACCTCGACGACACGGGAGGCCTCACGCCGGACCACACCCGGCGCCTCGACGAACTCCTGGCGGAGCTGGAGCTGGAGCGGGGGCGATGGGGGAGGCTGGGGCTCCCGGCTCCGCGCACCGGGACGCCCGCGGCAGCCTGACCATCGGATCGGCTAGCCGATCCGCACCCACACCGGCGCGTGGTCCGACCCCGGCGCGTCCCGCCGCTCGGCGGGATCCGGGCCCACCGACGGCAGGCGCGGCGCCTGAGCGCCGGGGAGCCCGGTGCCGGCTTCCGCAATCCGGTGGGCCAGGTGATGGCTGACCAGGATGTGGTCGATCAGCTCGCGGCGGCCGGAGCTGACGCGGGAGTAACGCTGGTCGGCCGGTATCAGCGGGGCCACGTCCCACAGCCGTACCGCGTCGCCCTTGTCGGGGCGGTCGAAGCCGGGCGTGCCGAACTCGGAGCCGGGCGGGCCGAGCAGGATCTGCGTGGTCGCGGCCAGGACCTCGCCGTTCAAGTCGCCGAGGACGACCACGTCGCGGGTACGGCCCTCGCCGGCCAGCAGCTCGTCGGCCAGCGCGCGCAGGGCCGTCGCCTCGGCGGCCCGCCGGTAGAGGGCGTACGCCCCGAAGCGCGCCCGTTCGCCCTCGTCCTTGGGCACGAACCGGCCTCCGGGATACGACAGCAGCTTCGACTTGAGGTGGGACACCGCCACCGTCAGCGGCCCCGCCCCGGTCTCCGTCGCCACCGCCAGGAAACCGCGTCCCGCTTGGGAGACCCCCTCGCCCGAGTCGTCCTCCTGCACCGGGCGCAGCTTCGCCGGGAACGCGGTCGTGTCGGCCACCACCCGCAGTTCCGTACGGCTGAGGAAGCCGACGCGGATGCCACGGCCGTCGGGGTGCGCGGACAGGGCCAGGTGCCAGTCGCCGTCCAGCATCCCGGCCAGGTCCTCCAGGGCGCCGGGCTCCCCGACCTCCTGGACGCCGAGCAGTGCCGGGCCGAGCTCGGTGATGACGGCGGTGAGGGAGGCGAGCTTCGTCTCGTACGCGGCCTTGTCCTTGGGGCCGTACGGGCCGCCGGGGCGATAGAGGTTCTCTAGGTTCCAGGTACCCAGGAGCATGCCGGGCTCCTTCCAGAAGCCGGGAGGCGGGCGGGGCTGCGACAGGTCCCACGGTGCTCGCCCGGCCCGTCCGGCGACAGAGCCGTGACAGGATGCGCGGTTCGGCTCACGCGGTGCGACGACACTGCCGTACGTTGGCGCGATGACCGCACCCGCCGACCTCGTCATCACCGGATGCACCGCGCTCGTGCACGACGATCAGGAACGGATCGGGTTCCGGGAGGACGCCGCGATCGTCGTACGGGACGGGGTCGTGGCCTCGGTGACCGGGTCGGCGGCGGTCCGGGACCTCGCCGCCGCCGAGCGACTCGACGCCCGTGGCCAGGTCGCGATGCCCGGTCTGATCAACTGTCACACGCACGCGCCGATGGTCGCCCTGCGCGGCCTCGCCGAGGACCTGCCGACCGAGGAGTGGTTCAACGACGTCGTCTGGCCCGTCGAGTCCAACCTGACCGAGCGGGACGTGGAGTTGGGGGCGCGGCTGGCCTGCGCCGAGATGATCCGCGGTGGCGTGACCTGCTTCGCCGACCACTATTTCGCCATGGACGCGGTCGCGGCCGTCGTCGCCGAGTGCGGCATCCGGGCCCATCTGGGGGAGGCGTACTTCTCCTCGCAGGGGGCCGAAGGGCGGGAGAGGTCGGTGGAGTTCGCGCTGCGGCACCGCGGGAGCGCCGACGGCCGGATCACCACCGCGCTGGCCCCGCACGCCCCCTACACCGTCACCGACGCCGACCTCACCGCCACCGCCGAACTGGCCCGCGAGCACGGCCTGCCCGTTCACCTGCACGCCGCCGAGAACCGCGACCAGACCGACACCAGCCTCGCCCGGCACGGCGTGACCCCGATCGAGGTCCTGGACCGCACCGGACTCCTCGACACCGACCTGCTCCTCGCCCACGGCACCGGCATCCTCGAACGCGACCTGCCCCTGCTGGAGCGCACGGCGGGCCGTACGGCGGTGGCGACCGCGCCGCGCGGCTACCTCAAGTTCGCCTGGCCCACCACCACACCGGTACGGGCCCTGCGCGCGGCCGGCGTCCCGGTCGGACTCGCCACGGACGGCGCTGCCTCCAACAACTCCCTGGACGTGTGGGAGTCGATGGCCCTGACGTCCCTGATCCAGAAGTCCACCGAGGGCGACCCGCGTTGGCTGACGTCCCGCCAGGCCCTGCACCACGCGACCGTGCAGAGCGCACGGGCGGTCGGACTCGGCGACCGCATCGGCACGCTCGCGGCCGGACGCCGGGCCGACCTCGTCCTGGTCGACATCACCGGCCCGCACACCCGGCCGGTCCACGACCTCGCCGCCACCCTCGTGCACAGCGCCCGCTCCTGCGACGTCCGCACCACCATCGTCGACGGACGGATCCTGATGCGCGACCGCGAGCTGCTGACCATCGACGTGCCGGAGGTGGTACGGGAGTTGGAGGGGCGGCTGCCCGCGCTCGTCGACCGGAGCCACGGGCGGCGCATCCAGGAGTACGACACCTGACGGTTCCCTAGGGTGGAAGCCATGGATCTTGCCGACGGCCTCATCGACCACCCCCACGACGTCTACCGGCGCCTGCGCGACAGCGCGCCGGTGCACCGCATCGCCGGGCCCGACGGAACCCCGGCCTGGCTGGTCACCCGGTACGAGGACGTCCGCGCCGCCCTCGCCGACCCGAGGCTCTCGCTGGACCGGAGCCATGCCACCGCGGGCACGTACAAGGGATTCGCCCTGCCGCCCGCGCTCGACGCCAACCTCCTCAACATGGACCCGCCGGACCACACCCGTATCCGGCGCCTCGTCGGCCGCGCCTTCACCCCGGGCCGCGTCCAGGAACTCCGCGCGCCCGTGCGGCGCACCGCCGACCGCCTCCTCGACGCGCTCGGCCCGCACGGCAGCGCCGACCTGATCGCCTCCTACGCCGCACCCCTGCCGATCGCCGTCATCTGTGACCTGCTCGGCATTCCGGAGGACCACCGCCCGGACTTCCGCGGCTGGACCGACACCCTCATGGCCCCCGACCCGGCACACCCCGAAGCAGGCCGGCAGGCGATGGTGTCCATGCTCGGCTTCCTCACCGGGCTCCTCGCCGACAAGCGCAAGGAGCCCGCCGACGACCTGCTCTCCGATCTGATCGCGGTGCGCGACGAGGGCGACCGGCTCAGCGAGGACGAGCTGATGTCGCTCGCCTTCCTCATCCTCTTCGCCGGCTACGAGAACACCGTCCACCTCATCGGGAACGCGATCCTGGGCCTGCTGCGGAACCCCGAGCAGCTGGCCGCGCTGCGCGAGGACCCCGCGCGACTCCCGGCCGCCGTCGAGGAGTTCGCCCGCCACGAGGGCCCCACCCTGCTCGCCATCCGGCGCTTCCCGACCGAGGACGTGATCATCGGCGACGTCACCGTCCCGGCCGGCGAGACGGTCTGGGTGTCCCTGTCCGCCGCCAACCGCGACCCCGACCGGTTCCCCGACCCCGACCGGCTCGACCTCGGCCGCGACACCTCCGGGCACCTCGCCCTCGGCCACGGCATCCACTACTGCCTGGGTGCGCCGCTGGCCCGCGCCGAGACCGAGATCGCCCTGGCGGCCCTCCTGGAACGGCTCCCGGACCTCGCCCTCGCGGCGGACGAGGTGCGCTGGCGGCCGTCCCTGCGTGCCCGCGGGCTGGTCGCGCTTCCGGTGACGTACTGAACGAAACCCGTCCGGAAAATCTCGCGGCGCGGCGATGAGTTCGGCCCCTCCCGTCGGTCACCACCCCGAACGGACCGTCGTACAGGAGGGGCCCATGTCGCTTCCGGAGATCGTCTCGCGCGAGCGGTGGCTCGCCGCGCGCGCCGAGTTGCTCGCGAAGGAAGAGGCGGCCGCACGCGCGCGTGACGCGCTGAACGCCGAACGGCGCCGGCTGCCCATGGTCGAGGTCGAGACGGAGTACGTCTTCGAGGGCGGCGACGGGAAGGCGCCCCTCCTGGACCTGTTCCAGGGGCGAACCCAACTCGTCCTGCACCACTTCATGTTCGCGCCCCGGTGGGAGGCCGGCTGCCCCAACTGCGCGGCGTTCCTGGACCAGATCGGACACCTGGCGCATCTGCACGCGCGCGGCACGTCGTTCGCGGTCGTGTCCCGGGCCCCGTTCACGAGAATCCTGCCGTTCAAGGCGCGCATGGGGTGGGCGGTGCCCTGGTTCTCCTCGTACGACAACGAGTTCAACCAGGACTTCGAGGCGACCCTGGAGTGGGGCGGGAGGTACGTCGAGCGGCCCGGTGTCAGCTGCTTCCTGCGGGAGCGTGAGCGGGTCTTCCACACCTACTCGGCGTTCGGGCGCGCCCTCGACACGCTGGGCGCGACCGTCGGCCTGCTGGACCTGACGGCGCTGGGCCGGGCACCGGAAGGAAGCGATCGGGTGCGGTATCACGACGAGTACGAGGACTGACACCGACGGTGTCCGAGTTGCCGGAAAGTCAACGGATCCTCACGCTCCGCGTTGAGTGCGTGTCAAGTACGTCTCAGTCCGGCAACTGAGCGAGGCCTTTTTCCTCTCCAGGGCGTTAACTCCTACACGTACGACGCTTTCTGGAGGTGCAGGATGGTGAACGGGCGAACAGTGCTCGAACGCTTTCCCGCCGGCGGCCCGCGGGGATCGTGGCCGGCCGAGGAGTTCGCTCACGCGCGGCGTCTGGAAGGTCTGCCCGCCGAGGTCGTCATGGACCTCGCGACGGACACGTTCCTGGTGATCGTCCGCGGCGGCGAGGGCGTGGAGTAGCAGGGCTCAGCCCGCCTTCGGGGCGGGCAGCCTCGCGGTGAACTGCTCCGCCTGGAGCCCGTACAGCTCCGCGTAGACGCCGCCCCTGGCCAGGAGTTCGTCGGGCGTGCCGGACTCCACCAGCCGCCCGTGCTCCAGGACGTGCACCAGGTCGGCATGGCGCACCGAGGCCAGCCGGTGGGTGATCAGGACGACCGTCTGCCCGTTGCCGGCCAGCGCGCGGATCTTCTCGAAGACCTCCAGTTCGGCCCGGGCGTCCAGGGCCGCCGTCGGTTCGTCCACGATCAGGATGCGCCCGCGCCGGTACGCGGCCCGGGCGATGCCGAGCCGCTGCCACTGGCCGCCGGACAGCTCGTGCCCGCCGCTGAAGTTGCGGGCCAGCAGGGTGTCCAGGCCGCGCGGGAGGTCCGCGACCACCTCCTGAGCGCCCGCCTCGGCGACCGAGGTGGCCAGGCGTTCCTCGGTCAGGGGTGCCGAGGAGCGGCCGACGGCCACGTTGACGCGGGCGGTGAAGGGCCAGCGCTTGAAGTCCTGCGCGACCATCGCGATGCGCTCGGCGAGCTGGTGCCGGTCGGCGGCCGCCGCGTCGACGTCGTCCCACAGGATCCGGCCCCGCTCCGGCTTGTACAGGCCCGCGAGCAGCTTGACCAGGGTCGTCTTCCCGGAGCCGTTCTCACCCACGAGCGCCACGATGCGGCCCAGCGGGAGGGTGAGCGTGACGTCGTCGAGGGCGGGGCGGGTGGCCTCACCCGGGTAGTTGAACGTGACGTTCTCGAACCGGATCTCCTTCGGATTCTCCGGGAGCCGTTCCCCGCCGACCGGGATGGCGCGCTCGGACGCCTCGACGTACAGCCGCTGCAGATCGCCCACGAACAGGGCCTCCTCGTGCAGCTGGTTGATCTCCAGGACGAGGGTGTCGAGGCTCGCGGAGCCGGTCCGGATCGCGATCACCGCCGTACCGGCCACGGACAGGGCCATCGCCCCGGACAGCAGCAGCCCGCCCAGCGTCGCGTACGTCGCCACCGTGGCCAGGCCCGTCCAGGCCGCCGCGATCAGGCCCGTGCGCGCGGCGAGCCGGGCCAGCCGGGCCTGCTCCGCCTCCGCCGTCTCGGACATCGCCCGGAAGTGCCGCAGCAGGAACGGGCCGACGCCGTGCACACGGATCTCCGGGGCGGCGGCGGGTTCCGTGAGCAGGCTGCTGATCAGGTGTCCGGCGCGGGCGTGCTGCACCCAGATGTGGAACGACTCGTAGCGGCGCCGGGCGTTGGTCAGCGCACCCCAGGCGCTCGGCAGGGTCATCGTCACCAGCAGCGGGAGCAGGGCCGGGTGCAGCACGGTCAGCACGCCCGCCGCCGCGATGAGCGAGATGACCGCGTTCACGACGCGCGTGCCGTACATGATCATGCGGCGGGCGGATCCGGCGCCGTACTGCGCGGTGTCCAGCAGCTTGTGGAAGGCGTGGTCCTCGATGGCGGCCAGCTCGACAGCCGCCGCGCGCTCCAGGTACTGCTCGGTCGCCACCCGCTCCACCTTGGGCTCCAGGCGGCCGGTGGCGTACGTGGACGCGGCCCGCAGCAGCGTGCCGACGAGCAGGACGGTGGCCAGGGCGACGAGGGCGGGGGCGGCGCCGCGCAGCCGCGCCTCGATCGTGCCGGTGCCGATCAGCCGGCCCAGCACGCTGTTGACGGCCAGCAGGCTCACCGCCTGCACCAGGCCGCGCCCCGTCTCGGCCGCCAGCACGGTCCGCGCGGCCTTGGGATCGGCCTGCCTCGCCAGCCGGAAACTGGACGCCAGCATCCCGGGCAGCCTTCTGACCATGGCCCGGAAGTCCAGCTCCAGGAAGGCGTCCCGGTGCTGGTTCCACCCCATGTCGTAACGCAACGGCCCCCCGAACAACAGCCGTTCCGACTCCGACACCTCGGGCGCGACCCGGCCGTGCCTCTTCCCCACCACGAACCTCCCCCGAAAAACCCCGAACGGCCACTATCGCGGGCGAACCGGATCGGGGGCAGGGCGCGAGAGGGGATGGGGGGAGTGCGGGCGTACGCCGGGTGTGGGGTCGGGGGTGCGGTTCGTGCAGGCGCGGTGCCGACGCTCTCCACCGCCCGGCCCTGAGAACGCCCCGCCCACTCACCTCCTCGGCCGAGCAGGCGCGGCGTTCACGCGCTGAGGGGGCGAGTCCACTCCGGCGTGTTCCCCGTGACCCGGCACAGCGCCAGGTACAGCGGGATCGGGGGGGTGTACGGGACCGTGCCGTCGGGACGGTGGATGAGGCGGGCCGTGTCGGGGAGCTGGGCGCCGGTGGCGTAGTGGACGGGGTCCGGCCAGGACAGGGCGTAGTCGGAGTCGGCCGGGACGATCCACCACCAGCGCGTCTCGTCGGCGTACACGCATCCCACGCGCGGCAGCCGGGGCACGATCAGCGGCCCGAAGCGGGCCGGCACGGCCACCGCGTCGCAGCCCAGCGGCACCGTCATGCCCTCCGGCAGCATCAGGCGTTCGCCCGTGCCCGGCGCACGCTGCTCGCGCCGCAGTCGTACCAGCGTGTCCAGCCCGAGCACCTGGCCGGAACCGGGGCAGCCGCTCACAGCCATGCGGACCCCATCCGCTCTCGCACCGGCACCTGGCCCCCCGGACCGAACCGGGGCTCTCCCCCCTGGTGCCCCACGCGGGAGCCCATGTCGTGACTCTCCTCCCGGGACTGGGACCGGGCCGGGGTCCCCACCCCGGCCCCGCCGTCCTCCTGGGCCGCCCCCTGAACAGCCCGGCTGCGCGTCTCCCCCCGAGACGGCAATCGGTGCTGCCCCTGCCCAGGAACGCCGATACGGCGCCGGACCTCCGACTCCTCCTCCTCGCCCGAGCCGTGGGACGAGCCCGTCTTGGGACGGGCCCCCCAGCCCAGATCGTTGTGAGGGCCGGTGGTGTCGTGCGCGACGTCGGTCTGCCGCGGCAGCTCCGCCCAGACCAGCAGACCGAGCCCGTGTTGCTGGGCCCCCCAGGCCCGGCACAGGGCGTCGACGAGGAGCAATCCCCTCCCGTGCTCCTCCTCCGGCCGCTGCGGGAACGGGTGGGGCTCGCCCGGGGCGCAGCCCTCGTCGCGCACCGCTATGCGCACCGTGTCGTCGTGGTCGTGCAACTCGCACATCACACGACTGCTCGCGGTGTGCAGTATCGCGTTGGTGACCAGCTCGGATATGACCAGAGCCGCCGTGTCGCAGGTGTCCTCGCACACGGACCAGCCGGTCAGCCGGGCGCGCGCCAGGCGTCTCGCCTGGGCGGGCGAGCCTGGGTGTGCGGCCAGCTCGAAGCGGAACCGGCGCCCGGCAGCGGCCCCGACCGGGGCGACTCCCGCGGCGGCGCCGAGACCGGGGCGGTCTGCGGCGGCGTCTGTTCCTAAGGGCGCGGACGGAATCACGCTTGCCACTATCTCCCCGGCGTGAACACTTGGCAAGTGTCACTCTGAAAAATGCAGAGTGCTGTGTGACGCGGTGAAGGGCCGTGGCACACTGCTCGCAACAGCATCCTGAGCGGCGCCAGTTGGGATCATCGGGGATCGGCCGGATCCTCGAATGTGTCTTCGCATGGCGCCGCAGGGCTGTCCGGATTCATTCGTGGAGGTGGGAGCGTGAGCGAACCGCGGTCCGCGCCGACGGTGGGACAGGTCGTCCTCGGACGGCGCCTGCTGGACCTGCGGGAACGCGCCGGGCTCAAGCGCGAGGAAGCCGCCCGCGTCCTCCGCGTCGCCCCCGCCACCGTCCGCCGCATGGAGATGGCGGAAGTCGCCTTCAAGATCCCGTATCTCCAACTGCTCCTGCAGGCCTACGGCGTCGCCGAGGAAGAGGCCGACCTGTTCGTGCAGTTGGCCGAGGAGGCCAACAGGCCCGGCTGGTGGCAGCGGTTCCACGACATCCTGCCGGGCTGGTTCTCGATGTACGTCAGCCTGGAGGGCGCCGCCGCCCTCATCCGCTCGTACGAACCGCACTTCGTGCCCGGGCTGCTGCAGACCGAGGACTACGCGCGTGGCGTCCTGAAGTCGGGCGCCATCGGCCAGACCAGCCCCGAGGAGATCGAGCGCCACGTCGCGCTGCGCCTGCAGCGTCAGGAACTGCTCACCCGTCCCGAAGCCCCCCGTTTCTGGGCGGTGTTGGACGAGACGGCCCTGCGTCGCCCGGTGGGCGGACCGGAGGTGATGCGCGCGCAGGTCGACAAGCTGCTCGACGCCACGAAGCTGCCCAACGTGACGATCCAGGTCGCCCCGTTCGCCAACGGGCCGCACCCCGGCACGTACGGGCCCTTCGTGCTGTTCCGATTTGCCATGTCAGAACTGCCGGACATGGTCTACAGCGAGTACCTGACCGGCGCCGTCTACCTGGACGCGCGCTCCGAGGTGGCCAGCCACCTGGAGGTCATGGACCGCATGGCGGCGCAGGCCGCTACGGCACAACGCACGAAGGAGATCCTCCGGGATCTCCGCAAGGAGCTGTGAATGGATCGCATCAAGCCCCAGTCCGGGCCGCGGAACCGCACCGAGCGGATCTACAACGGCATGCCCGCGCGGGAGTTGGGCAGTGAGGGCTGGCACAGGCCGTGGAGCGGCGGCAACGGAGGCAACTGCCTGGAGGCGATGAAGCTGGCCGACGGCCGTATCGCCGTCCGCCAGTCGACGGACCCGGACGGACCGGCGCTGATCTACACCACGGACGAGATGACGGCCTTCATCGAGGGCGCGAAGGCGGGGGAGGCGGACTTCCTCCTCTCCTGACCGGCCCGTTGTTTTTTGGTTTCCTTCTCAACCTCCCTATCTTGGTGCTGACTTGATCATCCAACGTGTCCGCAGCTTACGGAGTGCCTCATGACCGGGCAGGATCCCTCGGCCGCCATCCGGATCGACACCAGCAGGCCGCACCCCGCACGCATGTACGACTGGTATCTCGGCGGCAAGGACAACTACCCCGTCGACGAGGAAATGGGCCGGCAGATGCTCGCCCTCGACCCCCGGGTGCCGGTGATGGCCCGGGTCAACCGCGCCTTCATGCACCGCGCCACGCGCTGGCTGGCCGGGCAGGGCGTACGGCAGTTCCTGGACATCGGCACGGGCATACCGACCGAGCCGAACCTGCACCAGGTCGCCCAAGAAGTCGCGCCCGACGCTCGCATCGTGTACTGCGACAACGACCCGATCGTGCTGGCCCACGCGGCGGCCCTGCTGCGCGGCACGCCCCGGGGGGTGACCGAGTACCTGGAGGCCGACGTCCGCAACCCGGGCGCCATCCTCAAGGGCGCCAAGCAGGTCCTGGACCTCGACCGGCCGGTGGCCCTCTCGCTCGTGGCGCTGCTCCACTTCGTCCCGGACGAGGACGGCGCCCACGAGCTCGTCGGCCGGTTGCTGTCCGAACTGCCCTCCGGCAGCTACCTGATGATGACCCACGCCACCGCCGACTTCAGCCCGGAGGACTCGGCGGCGGCCACCGAGAAGCTCAGGGCGGCGGGCGTCACCCTGGCGCTGCGCTCCCGCGCCGAGTTCACCCGCTTCTTCGACGGACTCGACCTGATCGAGCCCGGCGTCGAGGTCGTGCACAAGTGGCACCCCGAACTGGGCGAGCCGGTCCCCGGCCAGGACGACGGGGTCATCCCCGGCTACGGGGCGGTGGGCCGCAAGCCCTAGCGGGTGTCACAACCGCGACCAGATGCGCCGGGGCGCGTCCACCAGGCGGCTCAGGGCGACCACCGGGAAGGGCGGCTGCTGAGCCCGCTCGCGGTCCAGCGTCAGGCCGTAGTAGATCTGCTCGAACGAGGGCGGTCCGACGGCGAGATTGCGCCGCACCGCCGCCACCGGCGACGCCCGCCCGGTCCGTACGAGATACGCGGCCGCCATCGTGCCCGTACGCCCGACACCCGCGCCGCAGTGCACGAACACCGGCCCCGGAGCCGCCGCGACGAGGTTCAGGAACCGCCGCACCTGCTCCGGCCGGGGCGTCTGCCCGTCCCGGATGGGCAGACGTACGACGTCGAGTCCGACCCTGCGCGGCTCGTCGAGCTGGGCCGCGGTCAGATAGTCCTCGGCACGCAGGTCCACGACCGTGGTGAAGCCGAGCGAGGCGAGGGAGCGGTAGCCCTCGGGGGAGGGAGCGCCGCCCCGCCACAACCGGCCTTCGGAGTCGACCGGTTGGAAGTGGTGGACGCCGCGCACGGCGCGCGTCCCGGCGGGGGGTGGGGTCTCCTCCCGCGCCCAGTACGACAGGGCCAGAATGCCGAGCGCGCCGCTCGCCCACAGGACGAGGTAACCGAGGGCGAGGGCGCCGAGGGCGCGCAGGGCGCGACGCGGTAATCGGGCTCCGCCGGTGGTGGGACGGGGCGCGACGAGGACAGCCATGGACGACCCAACGGGTGGGGGACGGGGACGTGTTCGCATCGTAACCCCGGTCACCGACGGATGAGCCGTCCTGACGTCAGCGACGTCAGCCTCCGGTCAGTCGTCGTCCGCGTCCGCGTCCCCGACGCCCACCACCGTCAGGTGCGCCCGGTCCAGCACCGTGTCCTCCAGGCAGCCGCGCAGCCGCATCCGGTCGTGGTCGGTGAGCGCCGGCCGCACCACCCCGGCGAACAGGCCTTCGCCGAGACTGCCGAGGGACGCGTGGTTCAACGGCACGGAGGTCGCGTCCCGGCACCGCTCCCACACCTGCTGCGCGGCCAGCGACCGCCGCTCGGCCGTCATCCCCGAACCGCGCATGTCGACGCGCAGGAGCAGCGAGGTCGCCTCGTTCTCGTTCGCCCGCTCCTCACGGGTCTGGGTGAGCTCGGCGAGCCCGACGACGAGCGCGCCGAGCAGCGCGGCCCCGACGAGGGTGGCGACGGCCAGGCGTACGGTACGGCCGCGGGTGCGGGTGGCCCCGGGCGGTGACAGTTCCTCCAGGTCACGGTCCTCGTCCGGGCCGGGCGCGGCGAGCACCGCGAGCCGCCCGGCCAGCCGCCGCTCGGCCACCGGCCGGGCCGTCTTCGACGCGATCCGCTGCACCAGCCAGGCCAGCCCCGACAGCAGCACGCCGGTGACCATGAGGACCGGAACGAAGACGTACGTACGCTCGGCCGGGTCCTCCAGCCAGCGGAACCTGCTCCCGGTGTCCGGCGTGTTCCGGAGCCGGGCCAGCACGTCCTCCTGGCGTGCCGCCGACTCCCGCTGCCGCCGGTCGGCGTCCCGCAGCCGCTCCTCGATCCGGGTCAGTCGGCCCAGGAGCACGATGCCGAGCAGCATCACCTCGACCACCAGCAGCAGTACCCCGCACAGGATCGCCCGCTGCCACTGCCACCGGTACAGGTAGACGACGACATACACCCCGGCGCCGGCGGCCGCCGCGCCCCCGAAGAGGTACGCGATCCGCCTCATCGCCCGTCCTCCGGCCGTACGTCACCGGTCGTGCCGTCGACGGCGATCCGGGAGCCCGGTGGGAACCGGCGCACGGCATCGGTGGCGCCGACGACCGTCGGCAGCCCGAACTCGCGGGCCAGGACGGCGAGGTGGGAGAGCGGGCTGCCGGTCTGCGCGACCAGGCCGGTCAGTCCGGGCAGCAGCGGAGCGAGGCCGGGGTCGAGGGTGCGCACCACGAGCACCGCGTGCGGCGGCCGCGGCCCCTGCCCGTCCCACACCGTGCCGACGCCGCGCCCACCGGACACGCCCCGCGCGCCGTCCGCGCCGTCAGCGGTGGTGCGCTCGGCGACGACGACCGAGCCGTCGGCGAGCCGGAACGCGTCGGGCAACGCGGGTGTCGGGTCCGCCGGCATCCGCTCCGGGACATCCGCGGGCAGCGGCCCGCCCTCCACCGCCGTGACGAACTCCGCCCAGCGCAACAGCCCCGCCCGGCCCATGTCGATCCCGAGCCGCCGGGCGCCCTCGCCCACGAGCCGCACCTGAAGCTCCTGCACCCACCGAATACGCAGCCGCAGGGCTTCCCGCGTCGGCAGGGCGCGCCCTGGGCTTGTGTTGGGCGTGGTGGTGTGTTGCTCCGGGCTTCTGGTGGGCGTGGTGGGCGTGTGTTGCCCTGTGCTCGTGTTCGGCGCGGTGGCCTGGTGCGCGCCGGCGCCGCTCGATAACTCCGCGGTGATGCGAGCGGGCGTGTGTGCCTCGGCCCCGGCCGGTAACTCCGCGGCCCCGCGTACCCCAGTACCGGCCGATAACTCCGTGGCGGTGGCTGCCTCCGGCAGCCCCGGTAACTCCGCCGCCCCGTCCGCCTCCGTGCCCGGAGCCGACGCCGTCGCCTCCCACGGCAGCTCGCCCCGTCCCCGAAGGCTCGGTGCCACCAGCGCCAGCACCACCGGACTGTCGGCCACCACCCGCTCCTTCGGCACCCCCTGTGCGCGGGCCCGCGTCAGCGCGGCGAGGGCCGTTCCGGCCGCCGTGCTGCTCAGGTCCGGCTCGCGGAGCAGGGCGCCCGCCAGGGCCTCCTGCGCGTGCAGGGAGACCAGGACCGCACGCGTCCAGCGCAGGGTCGTGGCCAGGGCGTGGGACGGCAGGACGGCGGGCGGCGGGGTGGCCGTGAGCCGGTGGTCGACATCGGCCACCAGGTCCGTCGCCAGGCCGGGCAGCGCCGCCGTGAGCCGGCCGACCCGCCAGGCCGCGGCGAGCCGGCGACCACCCGGCGCCGGGTTGAGCAGCGCGAGCCACCGGTGCGCGGGCGGCGCGGCACCGAGCAGGCGCAGGTCGGCGGCGGCCCGCCCGCCGACCACGGTGACCACCGGTACCCGGCGCAGGAGCCGGCGCGGCGCGCTGCCCCCGATGTCGAGCGCGGCGGCGAGCCCGCGGGCCATCGGCGCGACCCACAGGTCCTCCTCCAGCGGCTCCAACTGGTCCGGCAGCGTCTCCGCCACCGGGCCGGGCCCGAGCAGCCGCGCGCCACGCGGCGGCCGGGCCGCCATCGCCGTGATGGGACGGCTCTGGAACAGCCACAGCCGTCCCTCTCCGTCGAACCCGAACTCGATGTCCTGCGGCCCGCCGAAGACCTGCCGGGCGCGCCGCGCGAGCCGGGCCAGCCGGACCAGTTCGGCGTGGGTGAGGACCCCGCCCGCCCGGGACGGCTCGGACGGCTCGGTGCGCAGCACCCGGCCGCGTCTGCTCAACCAGTAGGTCGTGCCCGCCTGTTCGCCGCCGACCAGGCGGTCCGGTCCGCCGTGCACCGCGCTCACCAGCAGCCGGTCGGCCCGCCCCTCGACGGGATCCGCCCCGAACAGCACGCCGCCGACCCGGGCCGTCAGCATCGGCTGCACCAGCACGGCCATGGGCGCCCTGGACCCGTCGGGCCACTGCGCCGAGTCGAGGACGGTGCGCACCGCCGTACGGAAGTCCTGCCAGCCGCAGACGTCGAGCACGGACGCGAACTGGCCCGCCAGAGAGGACTCCTGGGTGTCCTCCTGCGGGGAGGAGGACCGTACGACCAGGGAACGGGTGCCGTCGTCGGAGAGTTCCCGCCACGCCTGCCGCAGGTCCGCCGGGTCGCCGCCCGCCCCGTACGGGATCACGAACCCGGGCAGGACGGGCAGTCCGGCGCGGGCCGCGCGGGCGAGGTTCGAGGCCTTGGACCCCGCGGACAGGGGGAGTTCCGCGGTGGGCTCGTCCAGCGGGACGGCGGCCGGGCGGCGCGCCGCGTGACGTTCGTCGAGTGTCGTCATCGAACACCCTCCGGGACCGGCCGCCAACAGGGGGGACGCGCGGAGGTGGCCCCGCGCCTGACGGCGGAACGAAGGATCGGGCGGGCCGGCACCCGGCCGGGCTCGGCCGGCGCGACGGCGCGCACCTCTTGCCGCGAGGATCCCACCCGCGTTCAGATCCATGCCGACGGAGAGTCATATTCCCGAGTTGTTCCGTACACGATGTCCAGCGCCGCTCCGCCGGATCACCGTTCCCGCCCCAGGAAGCGCCGAGCGGGCGGAGTGGGCTACCCCGGCGGCAGCGCGGCGCACAGCGCCTCCAGCGCCGCTCCGTACGCGTACTCGGAGGGCGTCGCGTACCCGACCACGAGCCCGTCGTACGCCGCCGTGTCCGCCGCCATGTCCGTCGCCTGCGGATGGCGGAAGCCGGCGAGTCCGTCCAGGGCGACGCCCTGCCAGGCGGCCGCCTTGACGGCGGACCGCTCGGTGCCGGGCGGGAGCCTGAGCACCGCGTGCAGGCCCGCCGCGATCCCGGTGACCTCGACGTGCGGCGCGTGCGCGGCGAGCGCCTCGACGAGCCGGTCACGGCGGCGCCGGTAGCGCTGCCGCATGCGCCGCACATGACGGTCGTACGACCCGGAGACGACGAAGTCGGCGAGCGCCAGCTGATCCAGGACGCTCGCCCACGCCTCACGCTCGCCCTTGACCGCGAGGACGCCGTCGACGTACCGCTCCGGAAGGACCATCCACCCCAGCCGCAGCGCCGGCGACAGGCTCTTGCTGACCGAGCCGATGTGGATCACCCGCTCGGGATCGAGGCCCTGGACCGCCCCGACCGGCTTGCGGTCGTACCGGAACTCCCCGTCGTAGTCGTCCTCCAGGATCACGCCGCCCCGCGCGCGTGCCCAGTCGATCACCGCGCTCCGGCGCTCCGCGTGCAGCGGCCCACCGGTCGGGAACTGGTGCGCCGGCGTCAGCAGCACGGCTCGCTCGCGCCCCAACCGCTCGACCCGCGCACCGTGTTCGTCCAGCGGGAGCGGCACGGTCCGCACCCCGGCCGCCGCGAGCAGCCCCCGGTGGAACCCCAGCCCGTACGCCTCCACGCCCAGCGGACCGCGCAGCACACCGCCGCCGCCCTGGCCGAACAGCAGCCGCAGCGCGTGCGCGAAGCCGGAGCAGATCACGATCCGGTCCGGCTCGGTGCGCACGCCACGCGCGCGTGCCAGGTACTCCGTGAGCGCTTCCCGCAGTTCCCGGCGCCCGGCGGGATCGCCCGGCCCGAACGCCTCGTTGGGCGCCGCCTGGAGCGCCCGCCGGTACGAGGCCGCCCAGGCCGCCCGGGGGAACGCCGAGGCGTCCGGAGTGCCCTGCCTGAGGTCGTGCCGTGGCCCACGCGCGCGTGGAGGTGCCTTTACGGGCACGCGAGCGGCGTGTCGCAGCGGCTCGGCGCGCTCCGCGACCCGGGTGCCGGACCCCTGACGGGCGGTCAGCCAGCCCTCCGCGACGAGTTCCGCGTACGCGTCGGCGACGGTGTTGCGCGCCACGCCGAGGTCGGCCGCGAGCGACCGGTACGGCGGCAACCGGGTGCCCGGAGCGAGTCGGCCGCCGCGCACGGCCTCCCGCAGCGCTCGGATCAGCGCGGCGCGCCGCCCGCCCGGCCCGGACAGCTCCAGATGCAGGTCGGCGCCGATCCGCTCCGCCGAATTGACCCACGATTCCGTCATGGAAATGCACCCTACAGAGGGTCTTTCAGGCCCGTAGATTCAAGGTCATGACGACGAACACGACCACCGCCAACGCCTCCTCCGTCGCCGCCGTCGAGGCCGCGCCCACCCGTCTCGACTTCGCGAAGTCCGCCCCGAAGGTCTTCCGCGCCCTCATCGGCTTCGACGCCGCCGCCCGCGAGGGCCTCGACCCCGCCCTCGTCGAACTCGTCCAGATCCGCAGCTCGCACCTCAACCACTGCGCCTACTGCCTGCACATGCACACCAACGACGCCCGCAAGGCAGGCGAGAGCGAGGACCGCCTGCACATGGTCGCCGTGTGGCGCGAGGCCCGGCACTTCTTCACCCCGAGGGAACAGGCGGCCCTCGCCCTGACGGAGGCCGTCACCCTGGTCGCCGACGGCGGCGTCCCCGACGACGTCTACGCCGAGGCCGCGGCCCACTTCGACGAGGCGGAACTGGCCCACCTGCTGGCCCTGATCTTCGCGATCAACACATGGAACCGGGTGGCCCTGTCGACGGGAAAGGTGGCGGGCACGGACGAACGCCGGCGCTGACCCCCGGCCGGGGCGGCCGCCGGCTCCCTCACACGGTCATGGGGCGGTCGTACGGCGATATCGGCGCCGGCAGTCGTGAGCTTCCGGTCAGATAGTGGTCGACGGCCGCCGCCACCGCCCGCCCCTCGGCGATCGCCCACACGATCAGCGACTGCCCGCGCGCCGCGTCGCCCGCCGCGAACACCCCGGGGACATTGGTCGCGAAGCCGCGGTCCCGGGAGATCGTGCCGCGCGGCTCCAGCGCCACCCCCAACTGGTCGATCAGCCCGTCCTCCCGGTCGGGCCCGGAGAAGCCGAGGGCGAGCAGGACGAGGTCGACGGGGAGCGTGCGTCCGGTGTCCGGCAGCGGCCGCCGCGCCGCGTCCACCTCGACCAGGTGCAGCGAGCGCACGTGCCCGCTCCCGTCCCCGGTGAACCGCAGCGTGGACGCCGCGAACAGGCGCGCGTCGGCGTCCGCCGCCGGTGCGGTCCGCAGCTCGCGCGCCTCCTCATGCGCGGCCGACAGCCGGTAGATCTTCGGGTACGTCGGCCAGGGCTCGATGTCCTCGTCCCGCTCGGCACCCGGCTGGGCGTAGATGTCCAGCTGGGACACGGACGCCGCGCCGTCCCGCACCGCGGTCCCCAGACAGTCCGCCCCGGTGTCACCGCCGCCCACGATGACGACGTGCTTGCCGGCGGCGGACATCGGCGAGACCTCCAGATCTCCCTCGCACACCCGGTTGGCGAGCGGCAGATACTCCATCGCCTGGTGTATGCCGGCCAACTCCCGCCCGGGCACGTCCAGTTCCCGCCAGGCCGTGGCTCCCGTGGCGAGCACGACGGCGTCGTACCGCGACCGCAGGTCGGCCGCCCCGACATCCCGCCCGACCAGCGTCGACGTACGGAACTTGGTCCCCTCGGCGCGCATCTGCTCCAGCCGCCGCTCCAGATGGTGCTTCTCCATCTTGAACTCGGGAATGCCGTACCGCATGAGGCCGCCGAGCCGGTCGTCCTTCTCGTACACGGCGACGGTGTGCCCGGCCCGGGTCAGCTGCTGGGCCGCGGCCAGCCCCGTGGGTCCCGACCCGATCACCGCGACCGTCCGCCCGGACAGCCGGTCCGGCGGCCTGGGCGGCACGAAACCCTCCTCCCAGGCCCGGTCGCCGATCGCGCACTCGACGTTCTTGATCGTGACGGCCGGCTGGTTGATCGCGAGCACACACCCCGCCTCGCACGGCGCCGGACACAACCGTCCCGTGAACTCCGGGAAGTTGTTCGTGGCGTGCAGCCGGTCGCTCGCCGCCCGCCAGTCCTCGCGCGAGACCAGGTCGTTCCACTCGGGGATCAGATTGCCCAGCGGACAGGCGTCGTGGCAGAACGGGACGCCGCAGTCCATGCAGCGGTCGGCCTGTTTGCTGATGATGGGCAGCAGCGCCCCCGGAACGTACACCTCGTCCCAGTCCCGGACCCGTTCCTCGACCGGCCTGCGCGGCCACTCCTGGCGGGGCGTGGTCATGAAACCCTTGGGATCGGCCATGGTCGTGTTCCTTGCGTACGCGTACGACGGGCCGTGCGCCATCGGGCGGCACTCTTTCGGCCACGATACGTCTCATGCGCCGCGTGCGCAGGGTGGTGGAGAGCGCTTTCTCCCTGGTCCTTCAGGTGAGCGCGAGCGCGTACACCACGGTGGCGGCGGCCGAGGCGACCGTGCGGACGTGGTTCCACCCGGTCCACTCGCGCACGTACGTCGGCCAGTACGCGGCGGCCTCCGGAGTGCCGGGGTCCATCCGCAGCAGCTTGTCGTTGCGGGGCACGTTCGCCACGACGGTCAGCCCGAACGAGCCGAACAGATACAGCGCGCTGCCCAGCAGCAGCTCCGCCTTGCCCTCTTCCGGCCACAGCACGAACGTCACCACGGCGATCATCGCGCACAGCACCGCCGACCCGGCGAACAGCAGCATGAAGGCTGGTTTCACGGCGGCCCGGTTGATCGCGTTCATCGCGGCGACGCCCTGCGCGGGCGGCAGCGAGGCGAGCCCCCTCATCACGAACGTCGAGAACGCGCAGAAGACCCCGGCCGCCAGCCCGGTCCCCACCACCCCCAGCACGACCAGCACGAAATACGGCCCATCGATCATGACCACGCCCACTCCCACGTCCCGCCGAGCCCCGCCCGGCACCCTTCGTCACCTCTAGTGAATTCCCTTCCGAGAACGGTGACCATGGCCGAGGAACGCCGAAACATACGTGAGCGTCCAGCGGGGAGGAGCGGGGCGGCGCAGGGCGGGGGCGGTTCGGGCGTGCCGGCGCCCGGGGGAGCCACCTCTGGCGGCGCGTCCCACGTCGGCCTCGACGTCACCCCGCGTCCGTTCCCACCTCCGTTCCCACCTCCGCCCACCCCATGAGCACCCTTTCCACGGCCGCCGAGATCCGTCGCCGTGCCTCGTACCGGTGCACCCCGCTCATCAGCAGCTGGTCGTACGGCGTGTCCACATGCCGTACGGCCGCCACGACCGCCGAGATCACCGCCCCCTCGGACAACGCCCGTCCGGCCGCGCTCCGCCCGACCCGCCCACTGCCGCGCAGCGACGCGTGCGCGGCGATCGCCCGCGCCCGGTCGTTCGGGCATCCGGGAAACAGCCGCTGGATCTCCGCCGCGAACGCCTGCGCGAACCGCACGTCCTCGGCCGCCCGGCGCCGTGCGTCCCGCGCCCGGCGGCGACGCCGGGCCTCCGCGTCGGCCAGGCACCGCTGCTCGGCCCGGGCGAGGGCCGCCTCCTCCACGAGCAGACCCTGCCGCTCGTACCTGCTCTTGCGCCGGTTGAACCGCACCACCACCGCCCACAGGCCGCTCTCCTCCCGCGACCGACGGGTCAGCGCCGTGTCGCCGCGCGGCAGGAACACCAGGTGCCCGAGATCGGCACAGTCCATGCAGCGCGGTGCCCCGTCTTCGAGCACGAGCAGGGACAACGGCCCGCGACGGCAGGCGGCACACTGCTTCCGCCGAAGCGGCTGGACGACAAGGAGTCCACCAAGCCCGGCCGGGGCCGGGGGAGTTGCGAGGCGAGCCATACGCGGTTACTTCCCCGTCCGGGCACCGAGACCCGTACCTCCCGAGATCCCCTCCACGACATCGCCCCACCCGTAGCGACGCAGCGGAGCCCGCCCGGCCGGTCCCCACCCCCCCGGTGAATCCGCGGCGACCCGGCATCATGGCCCGTGTGCGACTCGAAGCGATCACCTGGGAGAGGCTCGGCGAGCAGCTGGCCGAGCGGCTGCTGGAGCTGAAGCCCGCCGACGGCGGTCGCTGGTCGAGGGTCGCCTTCGACGGCGCGCCCGCCGCCCGGCCGGGCGGCCTCGCGGAGCGTGTCGCGGAGGAGTTGCGGGTTCGTGGTCGTCCGTCGCTCGTCGTGGGCGCCGAGGGGTTCCTGCGTCCGGCCTCGGTCCGGCTGGAGCATGGCCACCGGGACGTGGAGTCGTACTACAGCGGCTGGTTCGACACCGCCGCCCTGTGGCGCGAGGTCTTCGGCCCGCTGGAGCCCGGCGCGGACGGCCGCGTCCTGCCCGACCTCTGGGACCCCGTCACCGACCGTGCCACCCGCAGCGCGTATGTCCAACTGCCTCCTGGCGGACTGCTGTTGATGCACGGTCCCCTCCTCCTGCGGCACTGGTTCCCGTTCGATCTGACCGTTCACCTCCTCCTGTCGCCGGGCGCTCTGCGCCGCCGTACGCCCGAGGCCGACCACTGGACGCTGCCCGCCTTCGAGCGCTACGCGGACGAGACCGACCCCGCCGCGACGGCGGACGTCCTCGTCCGTACCGACGACCCGCGCCACCCCGCGTGGAACGGCTGATCCGGCTCGGGACCCCGGCCGGGCTCCGGAAAGATCGAAAGAGCCCTTTTATATGCGCGTGCATTTAATTACGCTGGTGTCATGACGACCTTCTCAAGCGGTCCCGTGTCCTTCGACGACTCCCTTCGTGCGCTGCTCGACGGCAAGAACTTCGCCGGCGTCGCCACCCTCGGCCCCGACGGCGCCCCGCAGAACTCGGTGGTCTGGATCAAGCGCGAAGGCGACACCGTGCTCTTCTCCTCCGTCGACGGACGCCAGAAGGTGCGCAACCTCCGCCGCGACCCCCGCATCAGCCTGTCGGTCTTCGACCTGGCCAACCCCTACACCTCGGCCGAGATCCGCGGCACCGCCGAGATCCTCCCCGACGAGGGCAAGCGGCTCCCGTACGAGCTCTCGCACAAGTACCTCGGCATCGACCCGCCCGCGGAGAAGGGCGACGAGGTCCGCGTGATCGTCAGGATCGTCCCGCGCAGGATCGTGGCCTTCTCCGCCTGAGGTGCGCCGACCGGGTCGCGCGCGGAAGAATGTGAGGCGTCGGGACCTGCGGTGCGTCCCGCGCCGCGCCGACTCGTGCGGCACCGGGAGGTACACCATGACCACGGCCGGAGACATCATGCACCGCGGCGCTCAGTGGATCCCCGCCCATGAGACCCTGGACCGCGCCGCTCAGCTGATGCGCGAACTGGGCGTCGGAGCCCTGCCCATCAGCGACGAGAACGAGCGGCTCTGCGGCATCCTCACCGACCGGGACATCGTGGTCGGCTGCGTGGCCATGGGCCGCGACCCGTCCAAGATCACCGCCGGGGAGATGGCCCAGGGCACACCCCGTTGGGTCGAGGCGAGCGCCGACGTGGGCAAGGTGCTCAAGGAGATGCGCGAGCACCAGATACGCCGGCTGCCCGTCATCGAGAACAAGCGCCTGGTCGGCATGATCAGCGAGGCGGATCTCGCCCGCAGCCTCAGCGAGGGCGAGATAGCGGCCTTCGCCGAGAGCGTCTACGCCAGGACCACCCCGGCCCGGCACTGACAACCGCCCGCGTACCCGGGCCCGGTCACAGCCAGCCGTTGCGCCGGAACCCCCGGTACAGCGCCAGACAGGCCACGGAGATCACGGTGATGACCAAGGGATAGCCGAACCGCCAGTGCAGCTCCGGCATGTGATCGAAGTTCATGCCGTAGACCCCGCACACCATGGTCGGTACGGCGATCACCGCGGCCCATGCCGTGATCTTCCGCATGTCCTCGTTCTGGGCGACCGTCACCTGTGCCAGGTGCGCCTGCAGGATGGAGTTGAGCAGTTCGTCGAAGGCGGCGATCTGCTCCTTGGCCCGCATCAGGTGGTCGAGGACGTCCCTGAAGTAGGCCTGTATCTCCGGGTCGACCACCCGTATCGGCCGCGTGGCGAGATCCTCGACCGGGCGGGCCAGCGGCACCACCGCCCGCTTCAGCTCCAGGAGTTCACGCTTGAGCTGGTAGATCCGTCCGGGGTCGGCCCGCGCGCCGTTCTCCGCGAACACGTCCGTCTCGACCTGGTCGATGTCGGCCTGCACCGCGTCCGTGACGTTCAGATAGTCGTCGACCACGTGGTCCGCGATGGCGTGCAGCACCGCCGCCGGTCCCTTGGCGAGCTGCTGCGGATCCGCCTCCACCTCCTCGCGCAGCGGGCCCAGCGAGCCGTGCCGCCCGTGCCGGACCGTGATGACGAAGTCGCGGCCGACGAACATCATGATCTCGCCGGTGTCCACCACCTCACTGGTCGCCGTCAGTTGTTCGTGCTCGACGTAGCAGACTGTCTTGAACACGGCGAACAGCGTGTCGCCGTACCGCTCCAGCTTGGGACGCTGATGGGCCTCGACCGCGTCCTCGACCGCCAGCGGGTGCAGGTCGAACAGCTCGGCGATGCCCGCGAACTCACGGTCCGTCGGCTCGTGCAGCCCCAGCCAGACGAACCCGTGTCCGCTCTTGCGTACCCGTTCCACCATGTCCACCAGGTCGCCGCCGCCGGGCATCCGGACGCCGTCCCGGTACGTCACGCAGTTGACGACCGAGGAGCCGAGCGGTGACCGGGCGGGATGGCTCAGGTCGACCCGCGGCCGCCGCCGGGTCAGTTGCGCCACCTTGCGCAGGCTGCCGACCCTGCTCAGGTCCCTGACCTTGCGCAGATTTCCCGCCATGGACATTCGACTCTCCTTGCGTGGCTCTCCTCGCGCCGTCCTGCCGCGCCTTGGCGGGAAAGTCTGCCAGTTCGACGTGAGGCGCGGGTAAGCCTGTGGGAACAGCTCATTCCGCTTTGTTCCCGGCTGTGGACAGTGCATTCCTGCCGTGGCCGACCGGTCGTGGTCCGGCTCGCCGTCGGTGCCGGAGCGTCGGCCGTTCCGGACAAGCGGGGCAACTGGGATGATCGCGGTATGACGCGAACCCACGGGTATCTCCTCGACAACCGGCAGACCGAGGCGGGTCGGCGCTTCGACGCCTTCGCCACTCTCTTCGACCCCACCACCTTCCGGCACCTCGAAGGATTCGGTCTCGGAGCCGGCTGGCGCTGCTGGGAGGTCGGCGCCGGCGGTACCTCCGTGGTGTCCTGGCTGGCCAAGAAGGTCGGCCCGACCGGCAAGGTCGTCGCGACCGACATCGACACCACGCTCCTCGCCGCGGCCGCCCGCCCTCCGGTCGAGGTGCGCGTCCACGACGTGGGCGCCGAGGAGCCGCCCGCGGAGGGCTTCGACCTGGTGCACGCCCGGCTCGTCCTGGTCCATGTGGCGGACCGGGAAAGGGCGTTGCGATCGATGATCAAGGCCCTGCGGCCCGGCGGACGACTCCTGATCGAGGACGCCGACCCCGCCCTCCAACCCCTGATCTGCCCCGACGAGTACGGTCCCGAGCAGCAACTCGCCAACCGGCTCCGGCAGGGCTTCCGCAAACTGCTCGCCGCCCGCGGCGCCGACCTCTCGTACGGCCGCAAACTCCCGCGCCTGCTCCGCGAGGCCGGACTGCGCCACGTCGAGGCCGACGCGTACTTCCCGGTCACCTCGCCCGCCTGCGCCGCCCTGGAGACCGCCACCGTCCAGCAGATCCGCGACCAGCTCGTCGCCGCGGGCCTGGCCACCGACCAGGAGATCGACCAGCACCTGGCCAACGTCGCCGCCGGCGGCATGGACCTGGCCACCGCGCCGATGATCTCGGCGTGGGGCCGCAAGGAGTAGGCGGTCCGCCCTCCCCGCGCACCGGGTGGGGCCGCCCGACGTCAGCCGGGCAGGGGAGGCCTGCCGCCCACCCGTTCCACCGCCCGCGCACCCGCCCGGCATCCCTCGGCCGCCGCGTCCTCGGGACCCGCGCCCGCGACGAGCGCCGCGAGGAACCCCCCGGTGAAGGCGTCACCGGCACCCGTGGTGTCCCGGGGTGACGCCGGCGCGGCGGGAACGCGGGCGAGCACGCTGCCGCCCCGGGCCACCAGCGCGCCGTCCGCCCCCAGCTTGGCCACCACCCAGGGGACGTGACGGCTCAGCTTGGCCGCCGCGTCCGCCGGATCGGGCAGCCCGGTCAGCAGGCACGCCTCGTCACGGCTGGGCAGCAGCACGTCCAGCCCCTCGACCGACGCGAGGAAGCGGTCCACCCCCAGCTCCCTGAGGAAGCCCGCCGACGCGGGATCCAGGCTCACCGGCACACCACGCGCACGTGCCGCCCCGAGGGCCAGCGCCGCGAGCGCCCGGCTGGGCTCGGAGAACAGCAGATAGCCCGACAGGTGCAGCCGGCCGACCCCGTCGAGCAACGCGTCCGACCAGTCGGCGGGTTCGAGCCACAGGGACGCGCCGCTGTCCGTGAGGAACGTACGCTCGGCCGAAGCCCCCGTGTCGACGAGACAGATCACCGTGCCCGTCGCCGCCTCCGGGTCGATCACCAGCCGGGGCCGCACCCCGGCCGTGACCAGCTCCCGCTCGTGCCACGCCGCCGCGTCCGCCCCCACGCGCCCCAGCAGCCGTACGTCCGCACAGCCCGCGTGAGCCGCCCAGCAGGCCACGTTGGCCCCCGCACCGCCGGGCACCGTGCGGATCGCGGCCGCCGTGTCGGTGCCGGGCGCGAGCGGCCCCCGGTGCCGGGCGACGACATCGGTGACGACGTCCCCGACGACCAGCAGCGCCCCGTGACGGCCCTGCGTCACCCCCGGGCCCACGCCGCCGCGATCCGCGCCGCCAGTCGTACGTTGCCGCGCACCGCCGCGAGGTTGGCGCTCAGCGAGGCGCCGTCCGTGTGGCGCACCAGGTAGTCGAGCAGGAAGGGCGTGACGGCCTGGCCGGTGACGCCCTCGGCCTCGCACGCCTGCAGCGCCTCGGTGAGCACACGCGCGTGCAGCTCGGGATCGAGCTGCTCCTCCTGCGGGACCGGGTTGGCGACGATCAGCGCCGACTCGGGCCCGTCGACCGCGTCCTGCGCCCGCATGACCCCCGCCACCTGCTTCGGGCTGTCCAGCGTCCAGTCGACCGGATACCCGGAGTCGGACAAGTAGAAGCCGGGGAAGCGATCCGTGCCGTATCCGGCGACGGCCACGCCCAGGGTCTCCAGACGCTGCAGCGTCGCCGGCACGTCCAGGATCGACTTCACCCCCGCGCACACCACCGTGATCCGCGTGCGCGCCAGCAGACCGAGGTCCGCGGACTCGTCCTGCGTCACCGTCCACTGCCGGTGCACGCCCCCGAGGCCGCCCGTCGCGAACACCCGCACGCCCGCCAGCGCCGCCAGCAGCGCGGTCGCCGACACCGTCGTCGCCCCGCTCGCCCCCGCCGCCACGGCGAGCGGCAGGTCCCGGTGGCCCAGCTTGCGGATCCCGTCCTCGTTCGCGACCCGCTCCAGCTGCTCCTTGTCCAGGCCGACGTGGGGCCGGCCGTCCAGCACCGCGATCGTCGCGGGCACGGCACCCTCCTGCCGTACCGCGTCCTCCAGCTCCAGGGCCACCCGCAGATTGCGCGGGCGCGGCAGCCCGTGCGCGATGATCGTGGACTCCAGGGCCACCACGGGGCGCCGCGCGTCGATCGCCTCCCGTACTTCTTCGGACACCACCAGCACCACGCGCCTGCCTCCTGTCGGTCGGTTCTCCCTCATCTCTGGCGGGCCGCGCACCCGGATAAACGCTTGCGGGCTGTGGGGGCCGCCACCAGCCTGGGCGGCATGACGAACAACACGGCACGTCTCGACCACGTCGTCCTGTGGGTGAGCGACCCGCTCGCCGCGGCCGACTTCTATGAGAAGGCGGTCGGCCTGGAGCCCCTGAGGGTCGTCGAATTCGCCGAAGGAAAGACGTCGTTCCCGTCCGTGCGGGTCAACGAGGAGACCATCCTCGACCTCGCCCCGCTCACCATGGCCGAGCGCATGAGGATGCTCCCCGGCTCCGTCGAGAGCGCGGGTCACCCGGTCAACCACGTCTGTCTGGCCCTGCCCGCCGAGCGGTTCGACGCCCTCCGCGCCCGCCTGGAGGAACACTCCGTCCCAGTCTCACCCATCGACCGCGACGCCTACGGAGCCCGTGGCAAGGCCACGCGCAGCTTCTACTTCCGGGACCCCGACGGCAACGTGTTCGAGGCACGGCACTACGAGTAGGCCGCGAGCAGCCCGCGCCCCCGAGCCGTCAGAACAGCGGCTCGGGCAGGACGCCCTCCAGGGCGAGCAGCTTCCGCTTGGTCTCCAGTCCGCCCCCGAACCCGCCGATGGCGCCGTCGCTCTCCACGACCCGGTGGCAGGGCACGACGACCGGCAGCGGATTGGAGCCCATCGCCGCGCCCACCGCCTGCGCCGCGCCCGGCCGGCCGACCCGCCCGGCCAGATCGCCGTACCCCACGACCGTGCCGTACGGGACGCCGGACGCCAGTTCGCGCAGCACCTGCCGGTTGAAGCCGGAGATCAGTGACCAGTCCAGGGGCAGCTCGAAGGCGTGCCGCTCACCCGCGAAGTACGCCTCGACCTGGCGTATCGCCTCGGCCAGCAGCGGCGAGTCGGGTGCCTCGACGGGCTCGGTGCCGAACCGGACCGCCAGTCCCTCGACCGCCCGCTCGCGCACCGCGTCGGTGGCGTGGAAGACGACGTTGACCAGGCCGTCGCGGGTCGCCGCGAGGAGCAGCGGACCGATGCCCGTACCCACGACGGTCCACACGACCTGCCGCTCGTACTGCCCATGGCTGTCCATGCGCCCACCGTACGGCCCGTCACTGACAATGCCCGGGCGAGGCCGGGCACCGGGCCGCCGACGGCGTCCGCGACGGCTCAGGACGCGGCGAGCGCCGCCCGCACCACGTCCGGCTTGTTCGTGATCACACCGTCGACGCCGTAGCGGGCGACGGTCCGGGCGGTCGCCGCGTCGTCGACGGTCCAGGCGAACACCCCCAGCGGCCTGCCGTGCGGTCCGTCGTACGCGTGCACGGCGGCGACATAGCCGACGGTGAGGGAGGTGTATGTCGGGTTGACCAGGTCCGTGAAGTCGGCGTACTCGCGCAGCTGGTCCACCGCCGGTGTGCCCAGGAAACCGGTCGTCACGGCGGGCTTGAGGTCGTGCACGGCGCGCACGCTGTCCGCGCTGAAGCTCTGCACGATCAGCCGGCCCAGATGCGGCCGGTCCAGCCAGCCCTCGTTGCCGAGGAGCTTGAGGGTCTGCTGTTCGATGCCCGGGTACAGCTCGGGATTCTTGATCTCCAGGAGCAGCTTCTCGTGGTTGTGCTCGACGCGGCGCATGTACTGCGCCAGCGTCGGCACGCGCGTGCCCGCGTACCCGGGGCCGAACCAGCTGCCCGCGTCCAGGCGGGCGATCTCGGCGGCCGTGAAGTCCTTCACCTTCCAGGGCGCCCGGCCGGGAAAGACGTCCTCCACATTCGTGGTGCGCCGCAGGCTGTCGTCGTGGATGACGACCAGCTCGCCGTCCTTGGTGCGCTGGACGTCGTTCTCGACCCAGGAGAAGCCCAGTCGTGCCGCCTCGTCGATGGCGGGCAGGGTGTTCTCGGGCGCGCGGGCGGGGGCACCCCGGTGGGCGACGATCGTGGGCTGCTCACCGACGGCACCGGCCGTGGCGACGTGCGTCGGGGCCAGCAGGGTGGCCGCCCCCAGGAGCGCGGTGGTCGTGGCGGCAACAACGCGCGCGTGCATGCGTACTCCTCGCGACGAGCGAATACGGACAGCACCAGAGTGACAGCAGAGTGACAACGGCGAGCGGGTACGGGATGACCACACATTGAATGGTGTTGCCCCTGCCCGCTCACCGATGCCGCACATCTGGGGCAGAGCCGTGTTTCTTTGCCGGAAAATCGTTCGACCATTCCGGTGGGGGTCATACTCTCTGCGTCAACCCTGACCGCTCGCCGGTCCTGGGACGGGGGCACATTTCAGGTATTCCGGGACGCAAAGGGCGGAAGGGCAGCCGCGCATGCAGGGCACGGTCGACGGATTCAGTTACGGGGTCGTCACCCCGTTGGTCGCCTACCTGACGGCCTGCCTCGGCGGAGCCCTCGGCCTGCGTTGCACCACGAGATCGATGCTGGTGGCGCACTCCTGGCGGCCCGCCTGGCTGGCCCTCGGCTCGGCCGCGATCGGCTCCGGCATATGGACCATGCACTTCGTCGCCATGATGGGATTCACCGTCAAGGAGACGCCGATCCACTACGACATGCCGATGACGTACGCGAGCCTCGGTCTCGCCGTCGTCATGGTGGGAGTGGGGATCTTCATCGTCGGCTATCGCGGCGCCACCGGAACGGCACTGTTCACCGGCGGCACGGTCACCGGTCTGGGCATCGCCTCGATGCACTACCTCGGCATGGCGGCCATGCACCTCAACGGCCGGTTCGAGTACAACACGCTCACCGTGGCCGCCTCCGTCGTGATAGCCGTCGTGGCCGCCACCGCCGCCCTGTGGGCCGCCGGACAGGTGCGCGGCTTCCTGTGGAGCGTGGGCGCGAGCCTCGTCATGGGGCTCGCCGTCAGCGGCATGCACTACACCGGGATGGCCGCCCTCAGCGTCCATCTGCACGGCACCGCAGCGACCCCCTCCGGCACGGCACCCGCCTCCCTGCTCGCCCCCATGCTCATCGGCCCCCTCGCCTTCCTGCTGCTCGCGGGCGTCGTCGTGATGTTCGACCCGCTGATGGTCATGGGCAAGCCCGACGGGACCCGCGTCGAGCAGAAGCCGGGCGTCCCGGCCGCCGACCTCGCCCCGCACCCGGACCGCCGCCCCCAGCTGAGCCACGGCCGCCCGCACGTGCGGCAGCCGGGACACCGCGGTTCGCGCACCCCGCAAAACCGCTGATCCGGACCCGTTGTCAGTGCGGGGTCGTACGGTGGATCCCATGCGGCCCGTTTCCCACATCGAACGCACGGTGGCGCCCTTCGAGGTCGTCAGCTCCTACCAGCCCAGCGGTGACCAGCCGGCGGCCATCGCCGAGCTGGCCAAACGCATCGAGGCCGGTGAGAAGGACGTCGTCCTCCTCGGCGCGACCGGCACCGGCAAGTCCGCCACCACGGCGTGGATGATCGAGAAGCTCCAGCGCCCCACGCTCGTGATGGCGCCGAACAAGACGCTGGCCGCCCAGCTGGCCAACGAGTTCCGCGAGCTCCTCCCGAACAACGCGGTCGAGTACTTCGTCTCGTACTACGACTACTACCAGCCCGAGGCGTACGTCCCCCAGTCGGACACCTACATCGAGAAGGACTCCTCGATCAACGAGGAGGTCGAACGCCTGCGCCACTCCGCCACCAACTCGCTGCTCACCCGCCGCGACGTCGTCGTGGTCGCCTCCGTCTCCTGCATCTACGGCCTCGGTACCCCGCAGGAGTACGTGGACCGGATGGTCCCCCTCAAGGTCGGCGAGGAGATCGACCGCGACGAGCTGCTGCGCCGTTTCGTGGACATCCAGTACACGCGCAACGACATCGCGTTCTCCCGCGGCACCTTCCGGGTGCGCGGCGACACCATCGAGATCTTCCCGGTGTACGAGGAGCTCGCGGTCCGCATCGAGATGTTCGGCGACGAGATCGAGGCGCTGTCCACCCTGCACCCGCTCACCGGCGAGATCATCAGCGACGACCAGCAGCTGTACGTCTTCCCGGCCTCCCACTACGTCGCCGGCCCCGAGCGCATGGAGCGGGCCGTCAACGACATCGAGAAGGAGCTCGGTGAGCGCCTCGCCGAGCTGGAGAAGCAGGGCAAGCTCCTGGAGGCCCAGCGCCTGCGGATGCGCACCACGTACGACATCGAGATGCTCCGCCAGATCGGCAGCTGCTCCGGCGTCGAGAACTACTCGATGCACTTCGACGGCCGCCTGCCCGGCTCCCCGCCCAACACGCTGCTGGACTACTTCCCGGACGACTTCCTGCTCGTCATCGACGAGTCGCACGTCACCGTGCCGCAGATCGGCGCCATGTACGAGGGCGACGCCTCCCGCAAGCGCACCCTCGTCGACCACGGCTTCCGGCTGCCCTCCGCCCTGGACAACCGCCCCCTGAAGTGGGAGGAGTTCCAGGAGCGGATCGGGCAGGCGGTGTACCTGTCGGCGACCCCGGGCGCGTACGAGCTGTCCCGCGGGGACGGCGTCGTCGAGCAGATCATCCGCCCCACCGGCCTCGTCGACCCGGAGGTCGTCGTCAAGCCCACCGAGGGGCAGATCGACGACCTGGTGCACGAGATCCGCAAGCGGACCGAGAAGGACGAGCGCGTCCTGGTCACCACGCTCACCAAGAAGATGGCCGAGGACCTCACGGACTACTTCCTCGAACTCGGCATTCAGGTGCGCTATCTGCACAGCGACGTCGACACCCTGCGCCGCGTCGAGCTGCTGCGCGAGCTGCGCTCCGGCGAGTTCGACGTCCTGGTCGGCATCAACCTGCTGCGTGAGGGCCTCGACCTGCCCGAGGTGTCCCTGGTGGCGATCCTCGACGCCGACAAGGAGGGCTTCCTGCGCTCCGGCACCTCGCTGATCCAGACCATCGGCCGCGCGGCGCGCAACGTCTCCGGCCAGGTCCACATGTACGCGGACAAGATCACCCCGGCGATGGAGAAGGCCATCGACGAGACCAACCGGCGCCGGGAGAAGCAGGTCGCGTACAACAAGGCCAACGGCATCGACCCGCAGCCGCTGCGGAAGAAGATCAACGACATCGTCGCGCAGATCGCGCGCGAGGAGGTCGACACCGAGCAGCTCCTGGGCTCCGGTTACCGCAAGTTGAAGGACGGCAAGGGCGCCAAGGCCCCCGTCCCGTCGCTCGGCGACAAGGCGGCCAAGGGCGCGAAGGCCGCCAAGTCCGCCAAGGGCAAGGCCAAGGAAACGGTGCCCACGGACCGGCCCGCGGCCGAACTCGCCGAGCAGATCGAGGAGATGACGGAGCGCATGCGGGCCGCCGCCGCGGACCTGCAGTTCGAGATCGCGGCCCGGCTGCGCGACGAGGTCTCCGAAATGAAGAAGGAACTGCGTCAGATGAAGGAGGCGGGGCTGGCCTGAGCCGCTGCGCCCCCTTGCCGGACCTCGGCATATGCGCTCAGTGTTGCAAGACCGACACAAACCGCGGGCCGGGGTTCGGCACTGTCGGTGCCCCTGCGTAGGGTGCTGGTCAACCGCGAACCATGCGGCAACTGGGGAAATTCGAGAGGGGAACAGCCGTGACCGTGAACATGACCAAGGGTCAGGCCATCAGTCTGGCGAAGCAGGACGGGGGCACTCTGACCGCGGTCCGCATGGGTCTCGGCTGGCAGGCGGCTCCCCGGCGCGGCCTGTTCGGCTCGCGCACCCGGGAGATCGACCTCGACGCCTCGGCCGTGCTGTTCGCCGACAAGCAGCCGGTGGACGTCGTGTTCTTCCGCCACCTGGTGAGCGACGACGGCTCCGTGCGCCACACCGGCGACAACCTCGTCGGCGGCGTGGGCCAGGGCGGTGACGACGAGGCCATCCTGGTCGACCTGCAGCGCGTGCCGGTCCACATCGACCAGATCGTCTTCACCGTGAACTCCTTCACGGGCCAGACCTTCCAGGAGGTGCAGAACGCGTTCTGCCGCCTGGTCGACGAGACCAACGGCCAGGAGCTCGCCCGCTACACGCTGGACGGCGGCGGCACCTACACGGCGCAGATCATGGCGAAGGTGCACCGCTCGGGAGGTGGCTGGGCGATGACGGCCCTGGGCACCCCGGCCAACGGCCGTACCTTCCAGGACCTGATGCCGGCGATCCTGCCGCACCTGTAGGACGTACCGGCGAGCGGCGCACGACACCACGACACAGGGGGACAAGGCGATGACGGCCGAGCTGGTGCGCGGGCAGAACCACCCGCTGTCCCAGGTCCGGGTCGAGATCCGGATCTCGGCCGGCGTACCGGTCGTGGCGGCGGCCACGCTCAGCGACGAGAGCGGCAAGGCGCACGGCGTCGACTGGGTGGCCCACCCGGGCGCGTCGGCGCTGCCCGGGCTCGAAGTCTCCCGGCAGGCGGCCGCCGACCATCGCCTCGCGGTGGACCTGGCCGCGATGCCCGAAACCGCGCACCGCGTCAACGTGCTGCTCGCCCTGCCCGCCGGAGCGGGCGGTCCGGTCCGCTTCGGCGCCGTCGCCGCCCCCTCCGTCGCGGTCACCGGCCTCGACGGCACGGGCATCGCCCGCTACACCCTCGTCGGTCTGGACGCCGAATCGGCCGTCATCGCCCTGGAGTTGTATCGCCGGCAGGGCGCCTGGAAGGTCCGCGCCGTCGGCCAGGGCTACTCCGGCGGGCTCGCCGAACTCTTCGCCGACCAGGGGCTGCCCCAGGCCGCCGAGCTCGCGGGCAGCATCCAGGAGGCGGTCTCCCGCGGCCTGGCCCGCTCGATCCCGGCGCCTCCCCGGCCCACGGCGGACGGCGACGCGTCGCGGCGCCCGGCGCAGCCGACGTATCCCGGCGCGGCGGCCAGAGAGGCGACGCAGGCTTCCCACCAGGGCCCGGGCCCGGCCGAGGCCCAGCAGCCCGTTGCCCCCGTGTCCCAGACACCCTCCACTCAGGGTCCCGCGACGTCCTCCCTCGGCGGCGGCTCCATCGACTACACGCACCCGAATCGCCGGTCCGAGACCTCCCCGCCCCCACCGCCCGGGCCGCAGGGGCCCGCTGCCTCCCCGGCGGACGCCCCGTCGCCGGTCGCCGGTGACGCGGTCGGCTGGTCCATGGACGAGCGGCTGTACAACCAGGTGTGGGGCATGTTCGAGGACCTGGCCCGCACCGCCGCCGCCTACCGCAGCGCCGTCGACTTCGCCGAGTCCCGCATGGACAAGGAGCTCGAACAGGCCCTGTCCGACCCGCGCAACCGGCTTGGCGCGGCGGGCGGCGCCGCCCGCGAGGCGGCCAGTGTCCGGCGGGCTCAGCTCGTCGACCAGGCGAAGGCGGTCCTCGACCGTGACCTGGCGCAGCTGACCGCCGAGGCCGAGGTCGTCGAGCCCGCGCTCCCGCCCGCGTACGCCGGCTGGGACAACCCCGTCTGGCACGGCTACCGGGTGCCGACGGAGACCCCGATGGCGCTGCGCCTGGGCGACCTCCACCTGCCCGAGAGCGCGCCGCTGCGCATCCCGATGCTGGTCCGGCTGCCGATGGAGCGCGGACTGTGGATCGACAGCGGCCAGTTCGAGACGGTCGACGGAACCCTCCCGGACTCCGGCGAGCTGCGGCACCGTGCGGTGGAGGCGGCGGTCGCGATCGCCGCCCGGCTGCTCGCGGTGCATCCGGCCGGCGCGTTCGGTGTGCACGTGATCGACCCGGCCGGCTCGGCGGCGCGGGCACTCGCGCCGCTGGTGCGCACCGGTGTGCTGGCCTCGCCGCCCGCGCCGGGCGCCGCCGGGGTCGCGGACGTCCTGGGCCGGCTCACGCAGCGGGTCGACCTGGTGCAGATGGCGTTGCGCGGCGGGGCCGCCGAGTCGTTGCCGCCCGGGTTCGACACCGCCCAGCAGCTGCTGATCGTCAACGACTTCCCGCACGGCTTCGACGACCGGGCCGTGACCCAGCTGCGCTACCTCGCCGACGAGGGCCCGTCCGTGGGTGTCCACCTGCTGATGGTCGCGGACCGTGAGGACGCCACCGCCTACGGCTCGTTGCTCGACCCGCTGTGGCGTTCGCTGATGCGACTCACCCCGCTGCCCGACGACCACCTCGCCGACCCCTGGGTCGGTCACGCCTGGACCTACGAACCGGCACTCGTCCCGCCCGGCAGCGAGGTGCTCCACCAGGTGCTTACCCAGGTCGCCGCAGCGGCTACCAAGTACACGTAAAGTCCTCTGACCAGGCAGCTTGGTCTTTCTTTTACTAAGCCCTTTACCTTTCCTTGGTGATTGAGGTACTGTTTTCCGTACGGAGGGGAGTACTCCCTATCTGCTGCATCCAATGCGGCGTGCCCGTCAATACGGATCGGATCAGATCCCGGGGCGCCGGCCCCTCGTGGGTGGAAGAGACCTCCGGCAGCGACAACGCTGACTGTTTGCCGTTACGTACTGCTACGTGCTGCCGGAGGCGCAGTGGATGTTTCCGTGACCCTGTGGGTCCTCACCATCGTGGGCCTCGCCGCCCTCATCGCGGTCGACTTCTTCATCGGCCGCAAGCCCCATGACGTATCGATCAAGGAAGCCGGAATCTGGACGGTCGTCTGGATCGCCCTGGCCGGGCTCTTCGGCCTCGGCCTCCTGCTCTTCGGCGGCGGAGAGCCCGCCGGCGAGTTCTTCGCCGGCTTCATCACCGAGAAGTCGTTGAGCGTCGACAACCTCTTCGTCTTCGTCCTGATCATGGCGAAGTTCGCCGTGCCCTCGCAGTACCAGCAGCGCGTGCTGCTCGTCGGCGTGCTCATAGCCCTGGTCCTGCGGGCCGTGTTCATCGCCGCGGGTGCCGCGATCCTGGCCAGCTTCTCCTGGGTGTTCTTCCTCTTCGGGGCCTTCCTGATCTGGACCGCCTGGAAGCTGATCCAGGAGGCGCGTGCCGACGCGGACGACGAGGAGTACGAGGAGAACAGGCTGCTCAAGGCCGCCGAGCGCCGGTTCGGCGTGGCCGACCGCTACCACGGCACCAAGCTGTGGATCCAGCAGAACGGCAAGCGCCTCATGACGCCGATGCTGGTCGTGATGCTCGCGATCGGCACCACGGACGTCCTGTTCGCGCTCGACTCGATCCCCGCGATCTTCGGCCTGACGCAGGACCCGTACATCGTCTTCACCGCCAACGCCTTCGCGCTCATGGGCCTGCGCCAGCTGTACTTCCTCATCGGTGGCCTGCTGAGGAAGCTGGTCCACCTCTCGTACGGGCTGTCGGTCATCCTGGGCTTCATCGGCGTCAAGCTGGTGCTGCACGCCCTGCACGAGTCCGGGGTGCACGTCCCGGAGATCGGCATCCCGGTCTCGCTCGGCGTGATCTGCGCGGTCCTGATCGTCACCACGGTCACCAGCCTGATGGCGTCCAGGAAGCAGGCGGCGCTCGACATGGCGCGGGTGGGCGGCGAAGGCGCTCCGAAGGACAGCATCGACGCCTGACCACGTCGGACGTAGAAACAACCAGCCGGGGCAACGGTGCGTGGTGCATTGCCCACCCACGGTTCCCGGTGCTTCGTTGGACGCTGAGCGCTCCCGCCCCGGGGGTGCGGTGGCCGGGTGGAGGCATCGTGGACGCACCGACGAAGTTCATGCAGATCATCGAGTTCCAGACCGACCGTATCGACGAGATGCGGGCCCTTTCCGAGGACATGGAGCAGGGCCTCGCGGGCCGCGAGGACGGTCCGACGCACCGGATCGTGCTCCAGGACAGGAACCAGCCGGGCCGCTACCTGGTGCTGATCGGGTTCGACTCCTACGAGGAGGCCATGCGCAACAGTGACCATCCGGACACGAGCAAGTTCGCCGAACAGATGGCGGCGCTGTGCACCCGGCCGCCGTCCTTCACCGACTGCGACGTCGTGGAGTCGACCGAGCTCGGGTAGCCGTGTCGGTTCGCGTCCCCCGGCCGGTCACCGTCGGCCGGAGGGCCGCGGCGGCGGCCGGAAACCGGCTCCGTCGGCCGGAATGCGGAGCCCGTACGCGTCTGCGAAGATCACCGCATGATCCCTCGGCTCCGCGCGCTCGCGACGCACTGGACCGCCGCGGTGCCGGTGCTCGCGGTCGTCCTGCTCGCGTTCACCTGGGGACGTGAACTGCCCGGGGCGGTCGTCGCCCTGGTCACCCTGGTCCTCGCGGGATCCGTCCTGGCCGCCGTGCACCACGCCGAGGTGATCGCCCACCGCGTGGGCGAACCCTTTGGCTCCCTGGTCCTCGCCATCGCCGTGACGATCATCGAGGTCGCCCTGATCGTCACGCTCATGGTCGACGGCGGCGCCAAGAGCGGGACCCTGGCCAGGGACACGGTCTTCGCGGCTGTGATGATCACCTGCAATGGCATCGTCGGCCTGTGCCTGCTCGTCGCCTCCCTCCGCCACGGCACCGCGGTCTTCAACGCGGAGGGCACCGGCGCGGCCCTCGCGACGGTGGCCACCCTGGCCACGCTCAGCCTGGTGCTGCCGACGTTCACCACCAGCAAGCCCGGCCCGGAGTTCTCCGGTCTGCAACTGACCTTCGCCGCGCTGTCCTCACTGATCCTGTACGGCCTGTTCGTGGCCACCCAGACCGTGCGGCACCGCGACTACTTCCTGCCCATCACCCGGCAGGGCGAGGTGATCACCGCGGACGACCACGCCGCGGCGCCGTCCGCCCGTGCCGCCTGGACCAGCCTCGGCCTGCTCGGCCTCGCCCTGATCGGGGTCGTCGGCCTCGCCAAGGGGGTCTCGCCCACCATCGAGTCCGGCGTGGCCGCCGCCGGCCTGAACCAGGCCGTCGTCGGTGTGATCATCGCGCTGCTCGTACTGCTCCCCGAGACCATCGCCGCGCTGCGCGCCGCCCGCCGCGACCGGGTGCAGACCAGCCTCAACCTCGCGCTCGGCTCGGCGATGGCCAGCATCGGGCTGACCGTCCCCGCCGTCGCCCTCGCCTCCGTCTGGCTCTCCGGACCCCTCGTCCTCGGCCTCGGCGCCACCGGCATGCTGCTGCTCGCCCTCACCGTGGTGGTGACCTCCCTGACGGTCGTTCCGGGGCGGGCCACGCCGCTCCAGGGAGGCGTCCACCTGGTGGTGTTCGCCGCGTACCTGGAGCTGGCGATCAATCCGTAGCGGTCCTCACCCCGCGACCGGTCGGCTCCGCCGCCGAGACCGGACGGGTCTCCGGCAGCAGCGCGAAGCACACGAGGCTGAGCAGCGCGATGCCGGTCAAGTAGGCGGCAACCCCCCAGGGCACGCGCCCGCCGCGCTCCGCGAGCGCCGTCGCCACGATCGGGGTGAGCGCGCCTCCGAGGACCCCGCCGAGGTTGTAGCCCACCGCGGCTCCGGTGCAGCGCACCCGCGGCTCGTACAGCTCCGGCAGATACGCGGCGATCACCGCGAACATGGCGATGAAGGCGATCAGCGCCCCCATGAAGCCGAGGAACATCAGCAGCGGCTCGCCGGTCGCCAGGAGTGCGACCATCGGGAACATCCACAGGGCGGTGGCCGTGCACCCGGTCAGGCACAGGGTGCGCCGCCCGTAGCGGTCGCCGAGCAGCGCCATCAGGGGCGTGAGCGACCCCTTCACCACCACGGCGGCCATGATGCAGGTCAGCATGACCGTACGGCTCACCCCGAGCCGCTCCGTCCCGTACGCCAGGGACCAGGTCGTGACCGCGTAGAACACCGCGTACCCGACCGCGAGCGCCCCGGCGGTCAGCAGGACCAGCCGCCAGTGGTGACGGGCGACGTCCGCGAGCGGCACGCGCGCGTGGTCCTCGATGTCGAGGAACTGGGGGCTCTCGGCGAGCGAGGAGCGCAGCCACAGCCCCGCCACGGCCAGCAGCCCGGCGCCCCAGAACGGCACCCGCCATCCCCACTGCGCGAACTGCGCGTCGGTCAGGACGGCCGACAGCACCAGCATCACACCGTTGGCGAGCACGAACCCGACCGCGGGCCCGATCTGCGGAAAGCTCGACCACAGGGCCCGGCGCCGGGGCGGCGCGTGCTCCGCGGTCAGCAGCACCGCCCCGCCCCACTCCCCGCCGAGCCCCAGGCCCTGCAGAAAGCGCAGGACGAGAAGCAGCACGGGAGCGCTCACGCCGATCGAGCCGTACGACGGCACGCAGCCCACCGCGACCGTCGAGGCGCCGGTGAGCAGCAGCGAGGCGACCAGGACCGGCCGCCGCCCGCGCCGGTCCCCGATGTGCCCGAACAGCACCGACCCCAGGGGCCGTGCCACGAACCCCACGCCGAAGGTCGCGAAGGCCGCCAGCGTCCCGGCCAGCGGCGAGAACGTCGGGAAGAACAGCGGCCCCAGGACGAGGGCCGCCGCTGTCCCGTAGACGAAGAAGTCGTAGAACTCGATCGCGGTCCCGGCGAGCGAAGCCGCCGCGAGCCGCAGCATGGAGGGTGCCCTTACGGTGCGTACATCGCGCATGTCGCGTCAACTACCCAGCGTCACCATGGGTTACGGGGGCGCGCGGTGGTGAGGCGATCTTCAGTAGGTGACGGTGATGCGCCGGGCCGGGCCGTCGACGCGGATCGTGCCGCCGTACGGGAGGACGAGTTGGGGATCGGTGTGGCCGAAGTCCACATCGAAGACGGCCGGCATGTCGGGGGCGTACGTCTTCAACGCGCGCTGCACGGCCTCGCGCTGCTCGGTGGCGTAACGCGCCGCTTCCTCGGGACTGTTGGGCTGTTCGAAGGACCAGGTCTTGGCCCGGGCCATCAGCAATGCGGAGAACCGCTGCAGCAGGCCGCGCTCGCCGAGGTTCCGCAGGGTTCGGAAGACCTCCGCGCCGCTCGGCAGTTCCTCCGACGTCTCCAGGAACAGGACGCCGCCGTCGTACTCGCCGAGGTCGTGCGCGATCTCGCGGTCGGCCATCAGCAACCACCCGAGGATCTCCAGGTTTCCGCCCCAGCCGCGGCCCTCGACCACCCGGTCCGCGTTCAGCCAGGTCCATCCGGTGCCGGGTCGGGTCTCGGGTTCCGCGTCGAAGGTCGCAGGATCGGCCCAGTCGCGGTTGACGTCGTTCCAGCGCTCGGCGGGCCGGAGTTCGTACGCGCCGGAGGTGAACAAGGCTGCCCTGAGTGACTCGGCGGTGTGCGGGTTCAGGGCGCCGGGGCGGCCCAGCTCGCACATCACCGTCGCTCCGTGATAGCCGACGATCCCGGTGTTGCGCAGGAACATGAGCAGGTTCGTGTTGTCGCTCATTCCGAAGAACGGCTTCGGGTTCGCCCGGATCAGCTCCCGGTCCAGCAGCGGCAGCACCGTGATCTGGTCGTCGCCACCGATCGTGGCGATGACCGCCTTGATCTCCGCGTCGGCGAACGCCGCGTGGATGTCGTCGGCGCGCTCCTGCGGTGTCGCGCCCATCTTCCGGGTCGTCGGATACTCGACCGGTTCCAGTCCGTACTCCTCGCGCAGCCGCCGCAGGCCCAGTTCGTGGGGGCGCGGGAAGAGCCCGGGCAGGCCGGACGAGGGCGAGATGACGGCGATGCGGTCGCCGGGCGCGGGCTTGGGAGGGTACGAAGGCAGGGTCATGGCCGGAGCGTAGGGCCCCTCGCCCGGCCGCCGCACCGTGATAAACCGGGTCTGAGCAGCGGTCCCGCACCGACCGCGCACCCGAACGGACCGGAGGAACCGTGCCCCGCACCCTGGCCAACGCCCCGATCATGATCCTCAACGGGCCCAACCTGAACCTGCTCGGCCAGCGCCAGCCGGAGATCTACGGCAAGGACACGCTCACCGACGTCGAGGTGCTGTGTGCCGCGGCAGCGGCCGTGCACGGGGGCACGGTGGACTTCCGGCAGTCCAACCACGAGGGCGAGTTGGTGGACTGGATCCACGAGGCGCGGCTCGGCCACTGCGGGATCATCATCAACCCCGGTGCCTACTCGCACACGTCGGTCGCGATTCTGGACGCGCTCAACGCCTGCGACGGGATGCCGGTGCTGGAGGTCCACATCTCCAACATCCACCGGCGTGAGTCGTTCCGGCACCACTCGTACGTCTCCCTGCGCGCCGACGGCGTCATCGCGGGGTGCGGCGTGCAAGGGTACGTGTTCGCCGTGGAGCGGGTCGCGGCGCTGGTGGGGGCCGCGCAGGCCGACGCCTAGGGTGTGCGCGGACGACCGGGCTTGCGCCTGGGCCGCCGGCCGAGGGCGGGGATCGGAAGGCCGGCGGCCCCTACCGCTCAGGAGCCGTCATCCTGCGCGGGGCTGCTTCCAGTTGACTGCGCACCGACGGCCCAGGGGAGCGCGCACGGACCACCGGCGCGTGTGAACGATTCACACGGGGCGCGCACAACGAGCCCACGCGGGGCGTGCGTTCAGAGTGCGCGCCGGGCACGCGCGCTCTGCTCCCGCGCGTGTGTCTCCCGCGCCGGTTCACCGCCCGCGCGCGGGTCTCCCGCGTCTGCCGACCACGCGCGCCCTGTCCACTGCGCGGACCCGTTCACTGTGCGGACCCGTTCACTGTGCGGACCCGTTCACTGCGCGCCCCCGTTCACTGCGCGCCCGCTCACCACGCGTACCCCTTCAGCACCCGCTCCCGTTCACCACCCGCGCGCGTGCCACTCCGGCAGGTGCGGTCGCTCCGCGCCGAGCGTGGTGTCGTTGCCGTGGCCCGGGTAGACCCAGGTCTCGTCCGGCAGTGCCTCGAAGATCTTCGTCTCGACGTCGTGGATCAGGCTGGCGAACGCCTTCGGGTCCTTGCGCGTGTTGCCCACGCCGCCGGGGAACAGGCAGTCCCCGGTGAAGACGTGCGGGTGGCCGTGCGGGTCGTCGTAGACCAGCGCGATGGACCCCGGCGTGTGCCCGACGAGATGGCGCGCGGTGAGCTCGACGCGCCCCACCCGGATGACGTCCCCGTCGTCGACGAGGACGTCGGTCGGCACCGGGATGCCGGGGGCGTCGTCCCGGCCCGCGTACGTCCGGGCACCCGTGGCCGCCACGACCTCGGCGAGCGCCTGCCAGTGGTCACCGTGCTGGTGGGTGGTGACGACGGACGCGATGCCGTCGTCACCGATCATGCCCAGCAGTGCCCGCGCCTCGTTGGCGGCGTCGATCAGAAGCTGTTCGTCCGTGGCCCGGCAGCGCAGCAGATAGGCGTTGTTGTCCATCGGACCGACCGCGATCTTGGTGATCATCAGGTCCTTCAGCTCGTGCACGTCCGCCGGTCCGCCGACCGTCACTTCGCCGCTGTACGTCATGACGATCAGCCTATAGCGGGGGAACGACCCGGGTGCTGTACCCGTGCTGCACAGGTACTGCAGGCGTACTGCACGAGCAGTGGCGGCGCGCTAGAGCGGAGGCAGCGCCGGCAGCGCACCGCCCTTCACCGTCAGCCCGGACCCGTCGCGACGCCCGGAGAGCCAGCCGAGCAGCTCGGCGGCCGGCCCCTCGACCGCGACCGGGTCGACCTCGGCACCGCCGCCGGTGGTCCAGATCCGGCCGTCCTCGCTGGTCAGGCTGATCGAGGGCACGGCCTCGTGCCCGCCGAAGCGTTCCGTGAGGAAGCCGATCTCCCGCTCCACGAACTCCGCCGGAAGATCCTCCAGCTCGTAGCCGATGCCGAGGTCCACGTGGTGCAGATCGACCTCGACCCAGCGCCGGAACGGCACCCGGGACGCCGAGTCGGTGACCCCGTTGCGCAGCTCCACCGTGCGCGACCAGTCCGCCGGCGCGGCCCCGGTCTCCTGGAAGCCGGCGGCGGTCTCGCGCAGGTCGGCGAGCTGGACGTCGAGGGGGCGCGGGGCGTCCCGCTCGATGTCGGCGTCCCGGGCCTGTGCGGACGCGTACATGGGACGCCCCTGGAGCACGTTCACGAGCGCGTCCGCGTTACGGGCGAGGTGGGCGAGGACGTGGCCGCGGGTCCAGCCGGGCAACCGTGACGGCTCGGCGACGGAGGCGTTGTCCATTTTGGTGACTGCGGTCAGGAGGCGTTCGGTCGCGTCACGTACAGACGCCAGGTCACGCGCGTGATCAATCATGGGGCCGACCCTAGCTCCGCCACTCCTTCGGGTGAAGGTGGTGGACCGCCACCGCAAATCGAATGCGCGTGCTATATGGTCGAGGGCGGCGTCGGGCATGCTGGATGGCCGGGGATTGTTGTGGAACCTGGAATCCGACCGGCGTTGTCAGTGGCTCCCCCTAGTCTGAAGACGCACGGGGGCCCCGCCCCTGTCGCTTCTCTCAAGAAAGGTGCGGACCGGCGTGGCCGACCGTCTCATCGTCCGTGGCGCGCGCGAGCACAACCTCAAGAATGTCTCGCTCGACCTGCCGCGCGACTCGCTCATCGTCTTCACGGGCCTGTCTGGGTCGGGCAAGTCCTCGCTGGCCTTCGACACGATCTTCGCCGAGGGGCAGCGGCGCTACGTGGAGTCGCTCTCCTCGTACGCCCGCCAGTTCCTCGGCCAGATGGACAAGCCGGACGTCGACTTCATCGAGGGCCTGTCGCCCGCGGTGTCCATCGACCAGAAGTCGACCTCGCGCAACCCGCGCTCGACGGTCGGCACGATCACCGAGGTCTACGACTACCTGCGTCTGCTCTTCGCGCGCATCGGCAAGCCGCACTGTCCCGAGTGCGGCCGCCCGATCTCGCGCCAGTCGCCGCAGGCCATCGTCGACAAGGTCCTGGAGCTGCCGGAGGGGAGCCGCTTCCAGGTGCTGTCGCCGCTGGTGCGCGAGCGCAAGGGCGAGTTCGTCGACCTGTTCGCGGACCTCCAGACCAAGGGCTACAGCCGCGCGCGGGTGGACGGCCAGACGATCCAGCTCTCCGAGCCGCCCACGCTCAAGAAGCAGGAGAAGCACACCATCGAGGTGGTCGTGGACCGCCTGACGGTGAAGGGCTCCGCCAAGCGCCGTCTCACCGACTCCGTGGAGACCGCCCTCGGTCTGTCCGGTGGCATGGTCGTGCTCGACTTCGTCGACCTCCCCGAGGACGACCCCGAGCGCGAGCGCATGTACTCGGAGCACCTGTACTGCCCGTACGACGACCTCTCCTTCGAGGAGCTGGAGCCCCGCTCCTTCTCCTTCAACTCGCCCTTCGGCGCCTGCCCCGAGTGCACCGGCATCGGCACGCGCATGGAGGTCGACCCGGAGCTGATCGTCCCGGACGAGGACAAGTCCCTCGACGAGGGCGCCATCCACCCCTGGTCGCACGGTCACACCAAGGACTACTTCGGCCGTCTGATCGGCGCCCTCGCGGACGCCCTGGGCTTCCGGACCGACATCCCCTTCGCGGGCCTGCCGCAGCGCGCCAAGAAGGCCCTGCTCTACGGCCACAAGACGCAGATCGAGGTCCGCTACCGCAACCGGTACGGGCGCGAGCGCGTGTACACCACGCCCTTCGAGGGAGCGGTGCCGTTCGTCAAGCGCCGGCACAGCGAGTCCGAGAGCGACGCCAGCCGCGAGCGCTTCGAGGGCTATATGCGTGAGGTGCCCTGCCCGACGTGTCAGGGCACGCGTCTGAAGCCGCTCGTCCTCGCGGTCACGATCATGGAGAAGTCGATCGCCGAGGTCGCGGGCATGTCCATCAGCGACTGCGCGGACTTCCTGGGCGAACTCAAGCTCAACGCCCGCGACAAGAAGATCGCCGAGCGCGTGCTGAAAGAGGTCAACGAGCGGCTGCGGTTCCTGGTCGACGTCGGCCTGGACTACCTCTCCCTGAACCGCGCGGCCGGCACGCTCTCCGGCGGCGAGGCCCAGCGCATCCGCCTGGCCACCCAGATCGGCTCCGGCCTCGTCGGCGTGCTGTACGTCCTCGACGAGCCTTCCATCGGCCTGCACCAGCGTGACAACCACCGGCTGATCGAGACCCTGGTCCGGCTCCGCGACATGGGCAACACGCTCATCGTCGTCGAGCACGACGAGGACACCATCAAGGTCGCCGACTGGGTCGTCGACATCGGCCCCGGCGCGGGCGAGCACGGCGGCAAGGTCGTGCACAGCGGCTCCCTCAAGGAACTGCTGACCAACGCCGAGTCGCAGACCGGTCAGTATCTGTCCGGCAAGAAGTCGATCCCGCTGCCCGACATCCGGCGCCCGCAGGACCCCTCCCGTCGCCTCACGGTGCACGGCGCCCGCGAGAACAACCTGCAGGACATCGACGTGTCCTTCCCGCTGGGCGTCTTCACGGCCGTCACGGGTGTCTCCGGCTCCGGCAAGTCGACGCTGGTCAACGACATCCTGTACACACACCTGGCCCGCGAGCTGAACGGCGCGCGCAACGTCCCCGGGCGGCACACGCGCGTGGACGGCGACGACCTCGTCGACAAGGTCGTGCACGTCGACCAGTCGCCCATCGGCCGCACCCCGCGGTCCAACCCGGCGACGTACACCGGCGTCTTCGACCACATCCGCAAGCTGTTCGCCGAGACGACCGAGGCGAAGGTCCGCGGCTACCTGCCCGGCCGCTTCTCCTTCAACGTCAAGGGCGGCCGCTGCGAGAACTGCGCGGGCGACGGCACCATCAAGATCGAGATGAACTTCCTTCCGGACGTCTACGTCCCGTGCGAGGTCTGCCACGGAGCCCGGTACAACCGGGAGACGCTGGAGGTCCACTACAAGGGCAAGTCCATCTCCGAGGTCCTGAACATGCCGATCGAGGAGGCGACCGAGTTCTTCGAGGCCGTCCCGTCGATCGCCCGCCACCTGAACACGCTGAAGGACGTCGGCCTCGGCTACGTCCGCCTCGGCCAGTCCGCGACCACCCTGTCCGGCGGCGAGGCACAGCGCGTCAAGCTCGCCAGCGAACTGCAGAAGCGCTCCACCGGACGCACGGTCTACGTCCTGGACGAGCCGACCACCGGTCTGCACTTCGAGGACATCAGCAAGCTGCTGAAGGTCCTCGCCGGCCTCGTCGACAAGGGCAACACGGTCATCGTCATCGAGCACAACCTCGACGTGATCAAGACCGCCGACTGGGTCGTCGACATGGGGCCGGAGGGCGGCGCCGGCGGCGGACTCGTCGTCGCGGAGGGCACGCCCGAGGAGGTCGCCGCGGTACCGGCCAGTCACACCGGCAAGTTCCTGCGCGAGATCCTCGGCGCCGACCGGATCAGCGACGCGGCCTCGGTGAAGGCCCCGCGCAAGGCGGCGGCCAAGAAGACGGTCGCGGCCGGTTCGACGGCGCGGAAGACGGCCACGGCCCGGACGGCCAAGGCCGCCAACAACACGGCGACCTCGAAGGCCGCCGGGGCGACCAAGAAGGCGGCACCCGCGAAGAAGACGACACGGGCCCGCAAGGCGTGAGCCCAGCGACGCGCATGCCCTGACGCGTCCCGGAAGAACGAAGAACACGGCGCCCCGCGGCAACTGTCCGCGGGGCGCCGTGCGTTTCGGTCAGAACTCCCCGAGTTCGGCGGCGAACGGCGGCTCCGCCCCCGCCCGCGAGCAGGTGATCGCCGCCGCGCGGGCCGCGAACCTCAGTAGCCGGGTCCAGCCGTCGGCGCCCAGCCCCGCGAGCGCCTCGGGGGAGAGGGCGTCCTGGGCGGACAGACCGTGCAGCAGGGCCGCGTTCACCGTGTCGCCGGCCCCGATCGTGTCCACGACCTCGACCTTCTCGCCCGGCACGGAGTGCTCCGCACCGTCCCGGGTGAAGACGGTGAGGCCGTCGCCGCCCCGGGTGATCACCACGGCCGAGGGACCCGCGGCCAGCCACTCGCGCGGGGTGCCGCCCAGCCACTCGGCGTCCTCCGCGGAGAGCTTCAGCAGCGTCACCGAGGGCAGCCAGCCCTTGAAGCGCTCCCGGTAGGCGTCCGCGTCGGTAATGAGGCCCGCCCGGATGTTGGGGTCGAGCGCGGTGAACAGACCCTGCGCGGCGGCGCTCCGCATCAGCTCCTCATAGGCGCTCGCCCCCGGTTCCAGGACGAGCGAGCAGGTGCCGAAGGACACCGCGCGCGCCGTGGCGGGGAGGGCGGCGGGGGCCGTGAACAGGCGGTCGGCGGTGCCCTCGACGTAGAAGGAGTAGGCGGCCGAGCCGTTTCCGTCGACGGTGGCGACGGCGAGGGTGGTCGGTTCGTTGCCCCGCTGGACACCGGAGACGTCGACGCCCGCCCCGCGCAGCCCGTCGAGCAGGGCCTCACCGAAGGCGTCGTAGGACGTGCGGGAGCAGAAGGCGGTGGGGGAGCCGAGGCGGCCCAGGGCCAGGGCCGTGTTGTACGGTCCGCCGCCGAGCGCCGGCTTCAGGCCGGCGAGGGCACCCGTGCCCTGCGGTACCAGGTCGATCAGTGCCTCACCGGCGACGACGATCACGAGACGGTTCCTTTCCTGGGCTGTTCGGGTCGGTCGAGCTGCTCGCGCCCCGCGGACGCCGTGGGCCGCTCCGGGCAGCCGCACGAGGTCCGGTGGACGAAGGCGCAGGGGAGCCGCACGGTCCGGGCGGGACCGTCCGGCGCGGCCAGACGGTCCAGCAGCACCCGCACGGCCTGCGCGCCGATCTCCCTGCTGGGCTGGGCGATCGCGGTGAGCCGGGGCGAAAACAGGTCCGCCCAGGCGAAGTCGTCGAAGCAGCACAGGGCGATGTCGTCCGGCACGGACAGGCCCCGCTCGCGCAGAGCCCTCAGGGCGCCGATGGTCATCGCGTTGTTGGCGGTGATGAGCGCCGTCGGCGGCGTGGCCAGGGACAGCAGGGCCGCCGTGGCCTGCTCGGCGCCGGTCGACGCGGAGTTGCCCGGCACGACGAGGCGTTCGTCGTACGGCAGCCCGGACGCGGCGAGGCCGTGCCGGTAGCCGGTGATCCTTTCACCGGTGGTGCTCAGCCCGGGCAGGCCGGCGACCAGGCCGATCCTGCGGTGGCCGAGGCCGGAGAGGTGGGTGACGAGCTGAGCCATCGGTTCGGTGCTCTCGGCGCACACCTGGTCGAAGCGCGCTCCGCCGTCGACGCCCACGTCGCCGTCGGCGTCGGCGTGGGCGTCGACCACCCGGTCCAGGAACACGGTCGGCACGCAGTGGCGGCCCAGGTAGGCGAGGAGCCCGCGTGGGTCCGCGGACGGGGCGACGATCATGCCGTCCACGCGTCGCTCGTGGAGCAGCTGGACGACCTTGCGTTCGTGCTCGGGGTCGTCGTGCGGGTCGGCGATGAGCAGGCTGTAGCCCTCTTCCAGGGCACTGGCCTCGACACCCTGGAGGATCTCCGTGAAGTACGGATTGCTGATCGCCGACACCGCGAGCCCGATGGAGCGGGTGCGGGAGGTCACCAGGGAGCGGGCCAGGGTGTTGGGCGTGTAGCCGAGCTCGTCGATCGCGTCGAGCACCGCCTGGCGGGTGTGGGGCAGCACCGGGCGCGTGCCGTTCAGCACGTGGGAGACGGTCGCCACGGAGACTCCGGCGCTCCGTGCGACGTCGGCCATGGTGGGCATCGCGTTGTCTCCCTGCGCCGCGGTGGGGGCCTTCTGGCCGGGACGGTATCCCATTCGGCGCCCGACGTAAACGATTGCGCAAACGTTTACGGGCCACCCCACCCTCGTCCCCACCCGGCACCCGGCGGGCGGACCGCCCCCGGGTATCGTCGGCCTGCACCGCCCCCGACCAGTGGAGACCCTGATGCCCGGCCGATCCCCCGCGAGCCGTCGTACCGTCCTGCGCGGAGCCGCCGTGACTCCGCTCGCCGGACTCGGCCTGACCGCCTGCGCGGGAGTGGGAGGCGGCGTCACGGCCGACGCCACGCCGACCGGGCCGGTCGAGCTCGGGGCCGAGAGCGAGGTCGCGAAGGGCGGCGCCAAGCTGTACCGGGACCACAACGTGGTGGTCAGCCGGGACGGGAACGGCACCCTCAAGGCGTACAGCACGATCTGCACGCACGCGGGATGCGCCATCAACAAGCTGGAGGGCACGAAGCTGATCTGTCCGTGCCACGGGAGCGAGTTCGACGCCGCGACCGGAAAGGTGGTCCGGGCCCCGGCCACCGAGCCGCTGAACGAGCTGCCGGTCAAGGCCGCGAACGGGAAGCTCGTGGCGGGCCCGGGCGCCTGATCACCTCACCCGGCGCCGTCGTCGGCCCCGCGCGTCGGACCGGTCACTCCCAGTCCCAGCCGATGCCCACGATGCCGGGCCGGACCCGGGGCTCGACCAGGTGGACCGAGCGGTGCACCCCGCTCAGCGGCAGCTCCTGCCGGCCGCTGCGCGGAGCCGCCGCCGAGTGCTGGGCGAACCGGTGGCAGCGCGTCGGCAGCGCGGCGGGGTCGAAGCGCACCTGGAGCGCGTACTGGCCCCCGGGAAAGCCGAAGCCGCGGACGTACTCGCGCGAGATCCCGGCCGTGCCGTCCTCGACGCCGTACCGGAAGAGGAAAGTGTCACCGGACCGCAGCCGGGTGCCGAAGAGCAGCTCGGTGACGAGGACGCCCGTGTCCCGGTCCAGGCGGACGCGTCCCGTGCGGCAGTTCTCCAGGGCGTGCACCCGCATCCGCTCCGGCGCGCAGCCCGGGTCGCCGTGGTGGACGGCCACGAACCGGTCGACGCCGTCCCGGTGGGCCCGCACGATGTGGTGCGACTCGCGTCCGGCCAGCTCACGGCCGCCTCCGATGTGCACCCGCTCGTGGTGCCCGAGGGTGTGCAGGCCCCCGTCGAGGGACCAGCCGAGGTCGGCCAGGAGCCGGTCCAGGACGCCGGAGGCCTCGATCAGGGAGCGGTACGAGCGGACGGCCGGGCGCCGGGCGGCCGTGTGCTCGTCGGCCTCGGCGAGCAGCCGTATCAGCGACTCGTCCGGCAGCTGCAGGATCTCCTCCAGGGCCCGTACGGCCCGGAGCGACTCCGGGCGCTGCGGGCGCCGGGCGCCCTGCTGCCAGTAGCTCAGGCTGGTGACGCCCACCCGCACCCCGTACCGCGACAGATGGTGCTGCACCCGCTGGAGCGGCAGTCCGCGGGCGGCGATCGCGGCGCGCAGCGCTATGTGGAAGGGGCCGCCCCGCAGGGCCGTGTCCAGTTCCGCGGTGGCGACGTCAGCGTGCTGTGTGGCGTGCCGCATGCCGAGGGGCCTCTCTGTGAAGGTTCACTACGGTTGGTCAGACCGTTCGCGTGGTGCTTCGGGGCCACCCCGTCGGCGCCGGGGCGTCTGCGCAGCCGTACGCCGTATCCGGACGCCGTCGTTCACGGCCCGAGTTCCCCCGCATTGAAGCGTGTTGACCAAGCCCCGACAACACCTCGTGCCCAAGGGGGCCGCGCACCTGGCCGAGCCGCTACCCCTTCGCGCGGGGCCGCCCGCGCCCGGCTGTCCGGCGTTGTCCACAGGCCCGCCGGAGTGTCACCGCTCGCCAGTAGGGTGTGAGACATGGCCGACCCCTCCAGCTACCGCCCCAGGCCGGGAGAGATCCCGGACTCTCCCGGGGTCTACAGGTTCCGCGACGAGCACCGCCGGGTGATCTACGTCGGAAAGGCGAAGAGCCTGCGCCAGCGCCTGGCGAACTACTTCCAGGACCTGGCGAGCCTGCACCCGCGCACCCGGACGATGGTCACCACCGCCGCGTCCGTCGAGTGGACCGTCGTGTCCACCGAGGTCGAGGCGCTGCAGCTGGAGTACTCCTGGATCAAGGAGTTCGACCCCCGGTTCAACGTCAAGTACCGCGACGACAAGAGCTACCCGTACCTCGCGGTGACGATGAACGAGGAGTTCCCGCGCGTACAGGTGATGCGCGGTCACAAGAAGAAGGGCGTCCGGTATTTCGGCCCGTACGGGCACGCGTGGGCGATCCGCGACACGGTCGATCTGCTGCTGCGCGTCTTTCCCGTGCGCACCTGCTCGGCGGGTGTCTTCAAGAACGCCGCCCGCACCGGCCGCCCATGCCTGCTCGGCTACATCGGCAAGTGCTCCGCGCCCTGCGTGGGCCGGATCTCCGCCGAGGAACACCGCGAACTCGCCGAGGAGTTCAGCGACTTCATGGCCGGACGCACGGGCACGTACCTCCGCCGTCTCGAAAGGCAGATGACGGAGGCGGCCGAGGCGATGGAGTACGAGCGGGCCGCCCGCCTGCGCGACGACATCGGGGCCCTGAAGAAGGCCATGGAGAAGAGCGCGGTCGTGCTCGCCGACGCGACCGACGCCGACCTGATCGCGGTCGCCGAGGACGAGCTGGAGGCGGCCGTCCAGATCTTCCACGTGCGCGGCGGGCGGGTGCGCGGTCAGCGCGGCTGGGTGACCGACAAGGTCGAGGAGGTCACCACGGCCGCCCTCGTCGAGCACGCCCTCCAGCAGCTGTACGGCGAGGAGACCGGGGACGCCGTCCCCAAGGAGGTCCTGGTCCCGGCCCTGCCCGACCCCGTGGAGCCGGTGCAGGAGTGGCTGACCGGCCGACGCGGCTCGAACGTGTCGCTGCGCATCCCGCAGCGCGGCGACAAGCGGGCCCTGATGGAGACCGTCGAGCGCAACGCCCAGCAGTCCCTCGCCCTGCACAAGACCAAGCGCGCCTCCGACCTCACCACGCGCTCGCGCGCCCTGGAGGAGATCGCCGAGGCCCTGGACCTGGACAGCGCCCCGCTGCGGATCGAGTGCTACGACATCTCGCATCTCCAGGGCGACGACGTCGTGGCCTCCATGGTCGTCTTCGAGGACGGGCTGCAGCGCAAGAGCGAGTACCGCCGCTTCCAGATCAAGGGCTTCGAGGGGCAGGACGACGTCCGCTCCATGCACGAGGTGATCACCCGCCGCTTCCGGCGCTACCTCGCCGAGAAGGAGAGGACCGGCGAGTGGGTGGACGAGACCGGCTCGACCAACGGTCTCCAGGACGGTGACGGCTCGGCCGTCGGTCTCCAGGGCGGTGAAGGCTCGACGAACGGCGGCCTCCAGGACTCCGACGGCTCGACCAACGGCCTCAAGGACGACGACGGCCGTCCCCGGAAGTTCGCCTACCCGCCCCAGCTCGTCGTCGTCGACGGCGGGCAGCCGCAGGTCGCCGCTGCTCAGCGCGCCCTGGACGATCTCGGCATCGACGACATCGCTGTCTGCGGCCTCGCCAAGCGCCTGGAGGAGGTCTGGCTGCCGCGGGAGGACGACCCGGTGGTGCTGCCGCGCACCAGCGAGGGCCTGTATCTGCTGCAGCGTGTCCGCGACGAGGCCCACCGGTTCGCGATCACGTACCAGCGCACCAAGCGGGCCAAGCGCTTCCGGGCCGGTCCCCTGGACGCCGTGCCGGGCCTCGGCGAGACACGCAAACAGGCGTTGATCAAGCACTTCGGCTCGGTGAAGAAGCTGCGGTCCGCGACAATCGACCAGATCCAGGAGGTGCCCGGGATAGGCCGCAAGACGGCCGAGACCATCGCCGCGGCCCTCGCCCAGGCGGCTCCGGCCGCGCCCGCCGTGAACACGGCGACTGGAGAGATCATGGATGACGAGGAACCCGATACGACGGCGGGTTCCTCGGGGGAGCCCGTGACCGCGGGCACCCGGGACGAACGACGGGGGCAGGAGACATGACCGAGCACGACGCACAGCCCACAGCCGAGCGAGATCAGGCACCCAGGGAAACGGGAGAGGATCAGCCGCAGCAGGCGGTTCAGGAAAACGGAGACCAGGTGAGCACGGACACCACCCCGGCCGGGGTCCCCGAGGCGGCCATCCCCGAGCTGGTGATCATCTCCGGCATGTCCGGAGCCGGCCGGTCGACGGCGGCCAAGTGTCTGGAGGACCTCGGCTGGTTCGTCGTCGACAACCTGCCGCCCGCCCTGATCCCCACCATGGTGGAGCTCGGCGCCCGCTCCCAGGGCAACGTGGCGCGGATCGCGGTCGTCGTCGACGTACGCGGCCGCCGCTTCTTCGACAACCTGCGCGATTCCCTCGCGGACCTGGCGGCGAAGAGCGTCACGCGCCGCATCGTCTTCCTGGAGTCCTCCGACGAGGCCCTGGTGAGACGCTTCGAGTCGGTGCGCCGCCCGCACCCCCTCCAGGGCGACGGCCGCATCGTGGACGGCATCGCCGCCGAGCGCGAGCTGCTGCGCGAGCTGCGCGGCGACGCCGACCTGGTGATCGACACCTCCAGCCTCAACGTGCACGAGCTGCGGGCCAAGATGGACGCCCAGTTCGCCGGCGAGGAGGAGCCGGAGCTGCGGGCCACCGTGATGTCCTTCGGGTTCAAGTACGGCCTGCCGGTCGACGCCGACCTGGTCGCCGACATGCGGTTCCTGCCCAACCCGCACTGGGTTCCAGAGCTGCGCCCGTACAGCGGCCTCAACGAGGAGGTCGCCGCCTACGTCTTCAACCAGCCCGGAGCCAAGGAGTTCCTCGACCGCTACGCCGAGCTGCTGCGGCTGATCGCGGCCGGCTACCGGCGCGAGGGCAAGCGCTATGTGACCATCGCCATCGGCTGCACCGGCGGCAAGCACCGCTCGGTCGCCATGTCGGAGAAGCTCGCCGCGCGGCTCGCGGCCGAAGGCGTGGAGACGGTGGTCGTGCACCGGGACATGGGACGGGAATGACGCAACGCACTCCGCGGCTGGGCAGGCTGCGCCGGATGGTCCCCGAGGCACGCCCGGTCCGCACCGGGTCCGAGACCCGGACGGCCCGCCCGGTCGAGGCCCGCGGCGGCCGGGCACGCCGCCGCGGCGCTCAGCCCAAGGTGGTCGCCCTGGGCGGCGGCATGGGCCTGTCCGCCTCGCTCGCCGCGCTGCGCCGGATCACCGGCGACCTCACCGCCGTCGTCACCGTGGCCGACGACGGCGGCTCCAGCGGGCGCCTGCGTGACGAGCTGGGCGTGCTGCCGCCCGGCGACCTGCGCAAGGCGCTGGCCGCGCTGTGCGGCGACGACGACTGGGGCCAGACCTGGGCCCGGGTCATCCAGCACCGCTTCCACTCCAAGGGCGACCTGCACGACCACGCGGTCGGCAACCTGCTGATCGTCGCCCTGTGGGAGCAGCTCGGCGACCATGTGCAGGCCCTCGACCTGGTCGGCAAGCTGCTCGGCGCGCACGGGCGCGTGCTGCCCATGTCCGCCGTGCCGCTGGAGCTCCAGGCCCTGGTCAAGGGGCACGACCCGGAGCGGCCGGAGGAGGTGGACACCGTCCGCGGGCAGGCCACCGTCGCCCTGACCCCCGGCGAGGTGCAGTCTGTGCACCTGGTGCCGCACGACCCGCCCGCGGTCCCCGAGGCCGTCGCCGCGGTCCTGGACGCCGACTGGGTGGTCCTCGGCCCCGGTTCCTGGTTCTCCTCGGTCATCCCGCACCTGCTCGTGCCCGAGCTCCTGGACGCGCTCACGCAGACCAAGGCGCGCCGGGTGCTCTCGCTGAACCTCGCCCCGCAGCCCGGAGAAACCGAGGGCTTCTCCCCGCAGCGTCATTTGGAGGTTTTGGGGCGACACGCCCCTAAACTCGCCCTGGACGTGGTGCTGGCCGACGAGGCCGCGGTGCCCGACCGCGACTTGCTCACCGAGGCCGCCAAGCGGCTCGGAGCCGCGGTCGAGCTGGCGCCGGTGGCCCGGACCGACGGAAGCCCCCGGCACGACCCGGAGCTGCTGGCCGCCGCGTACGACCGTATTTTTCGGATGCATGGAAGGATCGGCCCATGGCGATGACGGCAGCGGTGAAGGACGAGATCTCCCGGCTCCCCGTCACCCGGACCTGCTGCAGGAAGGCGGAGGTTTCCGCCATCCTGCGGTTCGCCGGCGGCCTTCACCTGGTGAGCGGGCGCATCGTGATCGAGGCGGAGCTGGACACCGCGATGGCGGCCCGGCGGCTCAAGCGGGACATCCTGGAGATCTTCGGGCACAGTTCCGAGCTGATCGTGATGGCGCCCGGCGGGCTGCGCCGTGGCTCGCGCTACGTGGTGCGCGTGGTGGCGGGCGGCGACCAGCTGGCCCGCCAGACGGGTCTCGTCGACGGTCGCGGCCGGCCGATCCGGGGCCTGCCCCCGCAGGTGGTCTCCGGGGCCACCTGTGACGCGGAGGCGGCCTGGCGCGGGGCGTTCCTGGCGCACGGCTCGCTCACCGAGCCCGGCCGCTCCTCCTCCCTGGAGGTGACCTGCCCCGGTCCCGAGGCCGCGCTCGCGCTGGTCGGCGCCGCCCGCCGGCTGTCGATCGCCGCGAAGGCCCGCGAGGTGCGCGGAGTGGACCGGGTCGTCGTCCGCGACGGTGACGCGATCGGCGCCCTGCTGACCCGCCTCGGCGCGCACGAGTCCGTGCTCGCCTGGGAGGAGCGCCGGATGCGCCGCGAGGTCCGTGCCACGGCCAACCGGCTCGCCAACTTCGACGACGCCAACCTGCGCCGCTCCGCGCGCGCGGCCGTCGCCGCCGGTGCCCGCGTGCAGCGCGCTCTGGAGATCCTCGGCGACGAGGTCCCCGAGCACCTCGCGGCCGCCGGCCGGCTGCGCATGGAGCACAAGCAGGCCTCCCTGGAGGAGTTGGGCGCCCTCGCCGACCCGCCGCTGACCAAGGACGCCGTGGCGGGCCGGATCCGCCGACTGCTCGCGATGGCCGACAAGCGCGCCTCCGACCTGGGCATCCCGGGCACGGAGGCCAACCTCTCCGAGGAGTTCGCCGACAACCTGGCGGGGTGAGCGAAGCAGGACAACTGGCCGGTGCCGACGCCCGTTTGGGTGTCGGCACCGGCGTTCGTGTGTCTTTGAGGCGCTCTTGACTCGATCATGGACTGACATGAGCCTGGCAACCTGTTCGCCGCCGTGGCGGACCACCGCTAGGGGGGTTCATGAGACACAGAGCGAGATCGATCCTCGCTGTCGGCGCGCTCCTGCTCGGCGGAGCGAGCCTTGCGCCCATAGCCCAGGCGCAGAGCGGAAGTTCCTCCCCGTCCGACCCCGACGAGGTCAAGGTCTTCCGTGCCGAAGTCACCCAGAAGCAGGTACCCCTGCTGCTCCAGGCGGGCCAGGACGGCCACGAGTTGGACGAACGGCCGGCCGGGAACGGCCGGAGCGTCGTCGAGGTCTACCTCACCGACCAACAGGCCGGGAAACTGCGGAAGCAGGGCGTCGACCTCACCGAACACACGATTTCGGCCAAGGCCGAGGCGCGCGTCGAGGACGCCGCCCAGGGCGTGTTCCGCCCGTACGGCGGAAGCGGCGGTCTGGAGCAGGAGATCGTCGGCACCGGTCGGGCCCACCCGGATCTCACCAAGGTCGAGTCCATCGGCAGGACCGTCGACGGCCAGGACATCCTCGCGCTCAAACTGACCCGGAACGCGAAGAAGTCGAAGGACGGCTCGAAGCCCGCCGTGCTGTACGTGTCCAACCAGCACGCGCGCGAGTGGATCACGCCGGAGATGACCCGGCGTCTGATGCACTACTACCTGGACAACTACAAGACGGACAAGCGGATCAAGAAGATCGTCGACTCGACCGAGCTGTGGTTCGTCCTCTCGGCCAACCCCGACGGCTACGACTACACCTTCAAGAACTCCGACACCCGCCTGTGGCGCAAGAACCTCAGGGACGTCAACGGCGACGGTGTCATCTCCACCGGCGACGGCGTCGACCTCAACCGCAACTTCGCCTACAAGTGGGGCTACGACGACGAGGGTTCGTCCCCCAACCCGACCAGCCAGACCTACCGGGGCGCGAGCCCCGGGTCCGAGCCGGAGACCCGGGCGCTGGACGCCTTCGAGAAGCGCGTCGGTTTCACGTACGGCATCAACTACCACTCGGCCGCCGAACTGCTCCTCTACGGCGTCGGCTGGCAGGTGGCCACCCCGACCCCGGACGACGTCCTGTACAGGGCGCTCGCCGGCACCCCCGAGCACTCCGCGGTCCCGGGCTACCACCCGCAGGTCTCCTCGGAGCTGTACACCACCAACGGCGAGGCGGACGGCCACGCGTCCAACGTCAACGGCATGTCGATGTTCACCCCCGAGATGTCGACCTGTCAGACCGCCTCGAACCTCGACCCGAACGACGCCTGGAAGGCCTCCGACTGCCAGTCGGTCTTCAACTTCCCCGACGACGAGAAGCTGATCCAGCAGGAGTTCCAGAAGAACGTCCCCTTCGCGCTCTCCGTCGCCGAGACCGCCGCCCACCCCGACCGGCCGGTCTCCTCGGTCGGCCTGAGCGCCGCCGACTTCACCCCGGCGACGTTCTCCACGTCGTACGCGCGCGGCGCCGACCAGCAGGTCTCGGTCGTCGTACGGAAGTCCGTGCGCGACAAGGAGCTCAAGTACCGCGTCAACGGCGGCCGTACGCAGGACCGGGCGCTGCGGCCCTGGAAGGGCGGCGAGACCTACGGCGGCGAGGACAACCTCTACTTCGACGAGTACCGGGCCAAGGTGCAGGACGGTGAGCCGGGCGACAAGGTCGAGGTGTGGTTCACCGGCCGGTCCACGGGCGGCAAGAAGGTCTCCAGCACGCACTTCACCTACACCGTCGCCGAACGGCCCCGCGCGGACACCCTCGTCGTCGCCGAGGAGGGCGCGGCCGCCACACAGGCCCAGAAGTACGTGGACGCGCTGAAGGCGAACGGCCGCAGGGCGATCGTCTGGGACGTCGCCACCCAGGGCGCGCCCGACGCGCTTGCCGTGCTCAAGTACTTCAGGACCGTCGTGCACTACTCGGGCGCGACCGGCCCCGGCAACGACACCCAGCTCCAACTGCGCGCCTACCTGAACGAGGGCGGCAGGCTGATCGAGGCCGGCGAACTGGCCGGCGGCAGCGTGAAACTCGCCGACGGCACCCCGTCGGACGACTTCAGCCAGTACTACCTGGGCGCCTACTCGCGCACCTCGACCCCCGGAGCCACCGGCTTCACCGGCTCCGGCAACCTCGACGGCTTCACCGGCGCCCTCGGCGACGCTCCCGGCAACGCGCTCGACAAGGCAGGGACCTACGGCGTCACCTCCGACGAGCTGTCCGTGGCCAAGTACCCGCAGTTCGCCAGCGCGGGCGCGGGCCAGTTCGCCGGAACAGTCAACCCGTACGGACCGTTCGCGGGCTCGGCCATGGCCGCCGCGGTCCACACCGACGACGCCTACAAGCGCCTGACCCGCACCATCGACCTGACCGGCGTCGGCGCAGCCGACAAGCCGACCCTGAGCACCCGGCTGCTGTGGGACACCGAGCCCGGCTACGACCACGCCGTGGTCGAGGCGCACACCGTCGGCGCCGACGACTGGACGACCCTCCCGGAGACGGGCGGCGCCACCAGCACCGCCGTCCCGGCGGAGTGCGGGGCCGGATTCCTGATCGGCGAGCACCCGTGGCTCAAGCACTATCTGACGCTCGCGGACAACGCCTGCGCGGCGACCGGGACCACCGGTTCCTGGAACAGCCTCACCGGCAGCTCCAGCGGCTGGCAGCAGGTCGGCTTCGACCTGAGCGCCTACGCGGGCAAGTCCGTCCAGGTCTCGATCAGCTACATCACCGACCCCGGCAGCGGCGGCCACGGCGTCCTCGCCGACGACGCCTCGCTCGTGGTCGGCGGCACGGCCAAGGAGACCGAGGGCTTCGAGTCGTCACTGGGTCCCTGGAGCGTGGCCGGACCGCCCGCCGGCAGCCCGGCGGTCCTGAAGGACTGGACCCGCACCGGAGTCCTGTTCAAGACGTACGGAGCGGTCACCACGAAGGACACGGTGCTGCTGGGCTTCGGCCTGGAGCAGGTCCCCGCGGCGGCCGACCGGACGGCACTGGTCAAGAAGGCGCTGGCGTCACTCGACAAGTGAGCCGACCCGCTCACGAACGAGTGACAACATCGCCGCAAGGCATCGTCATTTCCTGACATGGCGGGGCGATCAACCCCCCGAAGAATGGCGGTCCGTACCCCTACTGACGGGTACGGACCGCCCTGCCGCGTATGAGGCATCTGGATGTCACCTCGGGAGCCTCAGAGAGGTAGGGTCGGGGGTGGTCGGGGACATCCCAAATACAGCTCGCCGGCACCGCATGGCCGGCGTACCAACGAGGAGATCGGTTCGTGACGATCCGCGTAGGCATCAACGGCTTCGGTCGTATCGGTCGCAATTACTTCCGCGCGCTGCTGGAGCAGGGCGCAGACATCGAGATCGTGGCTGTCAACGACCTGGGTGACACCGCGACCACCGCGCACCTGCTGAAGTACGACACCATCCTGGGTCGTCTGAAGCAGGAGGTGACCCACACCGCCGACACGATCACCGTGGACGGCCACACCATCAAGGTCCTCTCCGAGCGCAACCCCGCCGACATTCCGTGGGGCGAGCTGGGCGTCGACATCGTCATCGAGTCGACGGGCATCTTCACCAAGAAGGAAGACGCCGCGAAGCACATCGCCGGTGGCGCCAAGAAGGTCCTCATCTCGGCTCCGGCCTCCGGCGAGGACATCACCATCGTGATGGGCGTCAACCAGGACAAGTACGACCCGGCGAACCACCACGTCATCTCCAACGCCTCCTGCACCACCAACTGCGTGGCGCCGATGGCGAAGGTCCTCGACGAGAACTTCGGCATCGTCAAGGGTCTGATGACCACGGTGCACGCGTACACCAACGACCAGCGCATCCTGGACTTCCCGCACAAGGACCTGCGCCGCGCGCGTGCCGCCGCGGAGAACATCATCCCGACCACCACGGGTGCGGCCAAGGCCACCGCCCTGGTCCTCCCGCAGCTCAAGGGCAAGCTGGACGGCATCGCCATGCGCGTCCCGGTCCCGACCGGCTCGGTCACCGACCTCGTCCTGGAGCTGGGCCGCGAGGTCACCAAGGAAGAGATCAACGCCGCCTTCCAGAAGGCCGCCGAGGGCGAGCTCAAGGGCATCCTCGAGTACACCGAGGACCCGATCGTCTCCTCCGACATCGTCAACGCCCCGGCGTCCTGCACCTTCGACTCCTCCCTGACCATGGTCCAGGAGGGCAAGAACGTGAAGGTCATCGGCTGGTACGACAATGAGTGGGGCTACTCCAACCGCCTCGTCGACCTGACGGTCTTCGTCGGCAACCAGCTCTGATCGGCAGAGCAGGCACCTGATGTGCAGCAGGGCTCGGGCAGCGCACCGTCGCGCTGCCCGAGCCCTGACGCACGTGCGGATCGACCCTCTATGTACGGTCGATCAGCCCTCGTACGATCAAGAGCCCTCCTCAGGAGTCCCCTCATGAAGACCATCGACGAACTTCTCGCGGAAGGCGTGGACGGCAAGCGGGTCTTCGTCCGCGCCGACCTCAACGTGCCGCTCGCCGACGGCGTCATCACCGACGACGGCCGCATCCGCGCCGTCCTGCCCACCGTCAAGGCCCTCGCCGAGGCGGGCGCCAGGGTGGTCGTCGCCTCGCACCTGGGCCGCCCCAAGGGCGCTCCGGACCTCACCTTCTCGCTGCTGCCCGCCGCCGAGCGGCTCGGTGAACTCCTCGGCGCCCCGGTCGCCTTCGCCCAGGACACCGTCGGCCCCGCCGCCCACGACGCCGTGAACGGTCTTCAGCCCGGCCAGGTCGCGGTCATCGAGAACCTGCGCTTCAACGCCGGCGAGACCGCCAAGGACGACACCGAGCGCGGCGAGTTCGCCGACCGGCTGGCCGCCCTCGCGGACGTCTACGTCGGCGACGGCTTCGGCGCGGTCCACCGCAAGCACGCCTCCGTGTACGACCTCCCGGCCCGCCTGCCGCACTACGCCGGCTACCTCATCGCCACCGAGGTCGGCGTCCTGAAGAAGCTCACCCAGGACGTCAAGCGCCCCTACGTGGTCGCCCTCGGCGGCGCCAAGGTCTCCGACAAGCTCGCCGTCATCGACGAGCTGCTCGGCAAGGCCGACCGCCTCCTCATCGGCGGCGGCATGGCCTACACCTTCCTCAAGGCCAAGGGCTACGAGGTCGGCATCTCCCTCCTCCAGGAGGACCAGGTCCCGACCGTCACCGAGTACATGGAGCGCGCGCAGAAGCAGGGCGTCGAGCTGCTTCTCCCCCTGGACGTCGTGGTCGCCCGGGAGTTCCCGGACCTGAAGGCCAAGGCTCCCACCGAGCACACCGTGGTCGACGCGGACAAGATCCCCGCCGACCAGGAGGGCCTGGACATCGGCCCGAAGACTCGCGAGCTGTACGCCGCGAAGCTCGCCGACGCCGAGACCGTTTTCTGGAACGGTCCCATGGGCGTCTTCGAGCACCCCGACTACGCCGAGGGCACCAGGGCGGTCGCCCAGGCTCTCGTCGAAGCGGACGGTTTCACCGTCGTCGGCGGCGGTGACTCCGCCGCTGCCGTGCGTACGCTCGGCTTCGACGAGAACGCATTCGGTCACATCTCGACCGGTGGCGGCGCCTCCCTCGAATACCTCGAGGGCAAGACGCTCCCCGGCCTCGCCGCACTGGAGGACTGACCTCGATGAGCACGCGCACGCCGATCATGGCGGGCAACTGGAAGATGAACCTCAACCACCTGGAGGCCATCGCCCACGTCCAGAAGCTCGCCTTCGCCCTGGCCGACAAGGACTACGAGGCCGTCGAGGTCGCCGTCCTGCCGCCCTTCACCGACCTGCGCTCGGTACAGACCCTGGTCGACGGGGACAAGCTCAAGATCAAGTACGGCGCCCAGGACCTCTCGGCGCACGACTCGGGCGCCTTCACCGGCGAGATCTCGGGCCCCATGCTGGCCAAGCTGAAGTGCACGTACGTGGTCATCGGCCACTCCGAGCGCCGCCAGTACCACAACGAGACCGACGAGCTCGTGAACGCCAAGGTCAAGGCCGCCTTCAAGCACGGCCTGACCCCGATCCTGTGCGTCGGCGAGGAACTGCACGTCCGTGAGGCCGGCGACCACGTCACGCACACGCTCGCCCAGGTCGAGGGCGGTCTGAAGGACGTCACGGCCGAGCAGGCCGAGACCGTGGTGATCGCCTACGAGCCGGTGTGGGCCATCGGCACCGGCAAGGTCTGCGGCGCCGCGGACGCCCAGGAGGTCTGCGCCGCCATCCGTGGCAAGATCGCCGAGCTGTACACGCAGGACGTGGCCGACAAGGTCCGCGTCCAGTACGGCGGCTCCGTAAAGTCCGGGAACGTCGCCGAGATCATGGCCCAGGCCGACATCGACGGCGCCCTGGTGGGCGGTGCCTCGCTGGACGCGGACGAGTTCGTCAAGATCGTCCGCTTCCGCGACCAGTGAGTATGCGGTAGCGGGGATCCGTCGTACCCTTGCGGGGGCATGGTGGTACGCCACCGTGTCCCCGTCGTCCATCCGAATCCGAGGAAGTTGGTCCAGCCGTGGTTTTGGGGTTCTCGATCGCCCTGATCGTCTTCAGCCTGCTGCTGATGCTGCTGGTGCTGATGCACAAGGGGAAGGGCGGCGGCCTCTCCGACATGTTCGGTGGCGGCATGCAGTCGTCCGTCGGCGGCTCCTCCGTCGCCGAGCGCAACCTCGACCGCATCACGCTGGTGGTCGGTCTGCTGTGGTTCGCGTGCATCGTCGTCCTCGGCCTGCTGATGAAGACGAGCAGCTGATCACGTCCCGTACGCACATTCCGTACGTAAGGCCCCATGTTCGGTACGCGCCCCTGAGCGCGGCCTATCATGGGGCTTGCGTCTAGGTGTGAGGGTTGTAACTCCAATCACTGGACGCGCGTTGGGCCTTACGTAGACTGAGGCGCTCGCAGCGGAGCGAAACGCCGACTCGCTTCGCGGCACCATCACGCAGGGAGTTACGACCGTGGCAAGTGGCAACGCGATCCGAGGAAGCCGGGTCGGGGCGGGGCCGATGGGCGAGGCCGAGCGCGGCGAGTCCGCGCCGCGTCTGCGCATCTCCTTCTGGTGCTCCAACGGGCACGAGACGCAGCCGAGCTTCGCCAGCGACGCGCAGGTTCCCGAGACCTGGGACTGCCCGCGCTGTGGCTTCCCGGCCGGACAGGACCGGGACAACCCGCCGGACCCGCCGCGCACCGAGCCGTACAAGACGCACCTCGCGTACGTACGGGAGCGGCGCAGCGACGCGGACGGCGAGGCGATCCTCGCCGAGGCGCTCGCCAAACTGCGGGGCGAAATCTAGAAGTTGTGACCGGCCGGGCGCCCAAGGGCGTCTGGCCGGAGCTGTTTCGCGCGGTCACCGACGCCCCGTTGTCAGTGGCTCCCTTTACGGTGTGTGCATCGACGCATCGTGAGGGGGACGCGTGACGGCGGTGGAGACGGCAGGCGTGGGCACACCCACCTGGCGCGGGGGATTCGGGCGGTTGTGGACCGCCGCCGTGGTCTCCCGGTTCGGAGACGCCCTGCGTACGTCGGCCCTGCCCCTGCTCGCCGTACGCCTGACCGACGAGCCGCTCGTCATCGCCTCCGTGACCGCGTGCGGGTACCTCCCGTGGCTGCTGTTCGGGCTGCTCGGCGGCGCGCTGGCGGACCGCGTGGACCAGCGGCGGGCGATGTGGGCCGTGGACGCCGTGCGGGGCCTGCTCGTCGCCGCCTTCGCGCTGGCGGTGGGCCTCGGACACGCCTCCGTGCCCCTGCTGCTCGCCCTCGCGTTCTCGCTGACCACCCTGCAGACGCTCTTCGACAACGCCGCCACGGCCCTGCTGCCCGCCCTGGTGCCGCGCGAGACCCTGGGTGGCGCCAACGCCCGTCTGATGACCGGTCAGCAACTCGCCGGCGGCCTGCTGGCGGTCCCGTTCGTACCGCTGCTGCTGACGGCCGGGGCCTTCGTGCCGTTCGCGGCGGACGCGGGCACCTATCTGGCCGCCGCTGCCCTCGTGGCGTCCCTGCGGATACGACCGCCCGAGCGGGAGCCGCGCCCGGCCGGCAGCACCCTGCGCGCGGAGATCGGCGCGGGACTGCGCGCCCTGTGGCACGACCGTGTGCTGCGCGCGGTCTGCGCGGCCACCCTGCTGTGCAACATCGGCATGGGCGCCCTGATCGCCACGCTCGTGCTGCACGTGACCCGCTGGCTGCACGCGGGCACCGCCGGGTACGCGGCCGCGATGACGGCGTACTCGGTGGGCAGCCTCGCCGGCGGCTTCCTGGCGCAGCGGATCGCGCGCCGCACCGGGCGGGCGCGGGCCCTGCTGGTCGCCGGCGGCGTCCAGACGGCGTCCCTGCTGCTCATCGGCTCCGTACGGCAGCTGCCGGCGCTCGTCGCGGGCATGCTGCTGCTCGGCGCGATGAACATGGTGTGGAACGTCAACCAGGTCACGCTGATGCAGCAGCGCGGCCCGGATTCCATGGTGGGCCGCATCGCCTCCGCCTTCCGCACCGCCTCGACGTCCGGCGCCCCGCTCGGCGCCCTCCTCGGCGGAGTCGTGGCCCGGGCGTACGGCTGAACGGCCCGGCTCTGCTGGCGGCCGCCCTCTTCGGGCCGGCCGTCATCTCGTTGATACCGGCTCGCAAGCCGGACGTACCTGTTGTTGCGCCGCGGGACAGGGCGGCGACAGGCGATGCCCCACGCTGATCAATTAGGTTGGGACCGGCAGCGGGGCAAGGTACGCAGCAAGACAGGTGTAGGAAAGAAGGCTGACGTCGGAAATGAACGCAGACGGCCGTACCAGGCTCAACCAGACGCCCGAGTGGACCGCTCTGGCCAAGCACCGGGAACAGCTCGCCGACATTCATCTGCGGGACCTGTTCGCCGCCGATCCGGGGCGCGGCGCGGGCTACACGCTCCAGGTCGGTGATCTGTACGTCGACTACTCGAAGCACCTGGTCACCGACGAGACGCTGCGGCTGCTGCGCGAGCTGGCCGCCGCGACCGACGTCTTCGGCCTGCGGGACGCGATGTTCCGCGGGGAGAAGATCAACGTCACCGAGAACCGGGCCGTGCTGCACACCGCGCTGCGGGCCGCGCCCGACGCGGTGGTCGAGGTCGACGGGGAGAACGTCGTCCCGGCGGTGCACGCGGTGCTCGACAAGATGAGCGGCTTCGCCGAGCGGGTCCGTTCGGGCGCCTGGACGGGGCACACCGGCAAGCGCATCAAGAACGTGATCAACATCGGCATCGGCGGCTCCGACCTGGGCCCGGCCATGGCCCACGAGGTGCTGCGCAGCTTCACCGACCGCGACCTCACGGTCCGCTTCGTGTCGAACGTGGACGGCGCCGACCTGCACGAGGCCACCCGCGACCTGGACGCGGCGGAGACGCTGTTCATCATCGCCTCCAAGACCTTCACCACGATCGAGACGATCAGCAACGCGACCTCCGCCCGCAACTGGCTGCTCACCGAGCTGAAGGCCGGCCAGGACGCCGTCGCCCAGCACTTCGTGGCCCTGTCGACGAACGCCGAGAAGGTGGCGGACTTCGGCATCGACACGGCCAACATGTTCGAGTTCTGGGACTGGGTCGGCGGCCGGTACTCCTACGACTCGGCGATCGGCCTGTCCCTGATGATCGCGATCGGCCCGGACCGGTTCCGGGAGATGCTCGACGGCTTCCGGCTCGTCGACGAGCACTTCCGCACCGCGCCGACCGAGTCCAACGTGCCGCTCCTGCTCGGCCTGTTGGGCATCTGGTACGGCAACTTCCACGACGCCCAGTCGCACGCCGTCCTGCCCTACAGCCACTATCTGTCCAGGTTCACCGCCTACTTGCAGCAGCTGGACATGGAGTCCAACGGCAAGTACGTCACGCGGGACGGGCAGGAGGTCGACTGGCAGACCGGTCCGGTGGTCTGGGGCACGCCTGGCACCAACGGGCAGCACGCCTACTACCAGCTCATCCACCAGGGGACGAAGCTGATCCCGGCGGACTTCATCGGCTTCGCCGAGCCGGTGGCCGAGCTCGCCGACGAGCTCAAGGCCCAGCACGACCTGCTGATGGCCAACTTCTTCGCCCAGACGCAGGCGCTCGCCTTCGGCAAGACCGCCGACGAGGTGCGCGCGGAGGGCGTCGCGGAGGAGCTGGTGCCGCACAAGAGGTTCCTGGGCAACCGGCCGACGACCACGATCCTCGCGCGCGAGTTGACCCCGTCGGTGCTCGGGCAACTCGTCGCGCTGTACGAGCACAAGGTGTTCGTCCAGGGCGCGATCTGGAACATCGACTCCTTCGACCAGTGGGGTGTCGAGCTGGGCAAGGTGCTGGCCAAGCGGGTGGAGCCGGCCCTGACCGAGGGCGCGGAGGTCGCCGGCCTGGACGAGTCCACGAAGGCGCTGGTCGCGAAGTACCGGGAGCTGCGCGGGCGTTAGGCCCTGCCCGTCCCGCCCGGCCGTGGCGGGGAGTTCCCCGAGGGGCTCCCCGCGCGGCCGGTCAGACCATGGCGCCCCGCGCGGCCGGTCAGGCCATGGCGCTCAGGGTGTCCGCCAGCCGGCGCCGGGTCGCCCTGGCCGCGGGGAGGGCGGACAGCGCGACGGCGCCCAGGACGGCGGCCGACCCCAGCAGCAGGACCAGGCGCCAGGAGGGGCTCTGGGCGATCCCGGCGCCGATCCCGCTGGAGTGGCCCTGGGCGTCGATCAGCCAGTGGGCGAGGGGGAGCCCCACGGCCGTGCCGACGAGCGCCGAGGCCAGCGCGGTGCAGCCGGTCGCCGTCACGGTGATCGCCGTGATCTGTCGCGGGGACAGCCCGATCGCCTTGAGCGCCGGGAGGTCCCGCTCGCTCTCGCGGACGGTGCCGCCGATCGCCGTCAGCAGCTCGATGAGCCCGATGAGCGCGAGGACCGCGATCAGCCCGACGACGACACCGCGCAGCGGGGACAGCCCGTCGGCCGGGTTGGTCACGGGATGCACGTCCAGGTGGCCAAGGCCTGCCGCGGCCAGCGCCCCGGCGACGGCGTGCGGGTCGGCGCCGGGCCGCAGCCGCAGCTGGTACAGGGTCGGGGCGAGCTTCGGGTCGTTGTCCTGGAGGGTGTCGAGCGAGGTCGAGATGACCCGGCCCGCGTTCTCCGGCTCGATGCTGCGGCCCACGATGTGCAGGATCTGCGGCTGGTCGCCGACGGTCATCCGCACCCAGTCGCCCACGTGCACGTCGAGAAGGTCGAGCAGGCCCTGCCCGGCCACCGCCTCGTCGGGGCCGCGCGGGGCCCGGCCCTCGGCGACCGTGTAGGGGTACGGGTCCCGGTGGGTGCCGAGACCGCGCAGGGCGATCGTGGCGGTCTGGCCGGGGACCAGGGCGGCCACCTCGACGCCCGGGTAGGCGGCGGCGACCCGCGGGGCGCGGTCCAGCAGGGCGCGGGTCTCCTGGTCGCCGATACCGCCGTCGGTGCGGACGGTGAGTGACGCCGGCAGGCCCATCCGCTCCGGAGTGCTCTGGAAGCGGTCGATGGTGGTCCACGCGCTCATCGCGACCACGATCAGGAGCAGGGGCAGCGCGAGCCGGCCGACCGTGGCCAGCGTCCGGGGGCGGCGCGGGAACGCCCGGTGCCAGCCCAGGACCAGCGCGGGCGGCACCCGCAGGCCGAGGGCCCGGCGCGCGAGAGAGGTCAACCGCCCGCCGGCCGGAGCCGCCGAGCGGGGCACCGGCACCGGGGGCACCCGCCCCGCCCGCCAGGCCGCGAGCCCGGTGACCGCGCCGATGAACAGCACGGCGCCGACCGGTACGGCGACCAGCGCGGCGGTGTGTCCCGGCAGCCCGTGCCACACTCCGACCGCGTCGCCCAGGCGTCCCGGGAGCCGGCTGCCCGGCCCCCAGGTGAGCGCCGCCGCGGCGACGGCGCCGAGCAGCGCGTACGCCACGTGCTGGAGCAGGAAGATCCGGACCACCTGGGCGGGCGTGAAGCCGATCGTCTTCAGCACCGAGATGTCTCGCAGATGGCCGCGGATCCGGGTGGCGATGGCGCCGTGCACGGCGAACCCGGCCGCGAGCAGCGCGCCCAGCCCGAACAGGCCGAGTATCTGGCCGAGGAGCCGGTTGTCGCCCTGTGCCTCGCCGCGCGCCTGCTGCCAGGTGGAGACCTCGCTGACCGCGCCGGCGCCCAGCAGCGTGACGGCGCGCTGGACGACGTAGTCGGTGTCGTCCGGGTCCGTCAGGCGCAGCCCGACCACCCGGCCGCCGGGGGCGCGCACGGCGGCCGGCGACGCCCAGACCAGCCCCGGCCGGTCACCCGGGCTGTAGCGGGGCTCGGCGCTCTCGGCGATGCCGACGACGGTCAGGGTCCGGGCCGTGCCGGGCAGCGTCAGGCTGTCGCCGGGCTCGGCCAGCAGGGACCGGGCGAGGCGGCTCTCCAGGACCACCCCGTCCGGGTCGCTCGCATCCAGCCAGCGACCGGTGGTGAGCAGCGGGCGGCCGACGGTGGGCCGGCCCGCCGTGGCACGCAGCTCGACGAAGGCGCGGGTGCCGCGGTCGGCGACGGTGACCGACTCGGTGGAGTAGGGGCCCGCGACGGTCTGGACGCCGTCCAGGCCGATCAGTCTGCCGGTGTCCGCGGACGCGGTGGTGTGCAGCCACACGTGGGCGCCGCGGGCCTGTGCGAAGACCCGCTGCCAGGGGTTGGTCGCATAGCCGAAGAGTGCCGTGGCCAGCAGCAGCGAGGCGACGATCCCGGCGGTCGCGAGCACCATGAACAGCGCCTCGCCGCGGTGCGTGCGCAGATCCGAATGCGCCCAGCGCAACGTGGCCCGCACGCCCTCAGCCCCTTGCCCGCGACAACGCGTCGTACACAGCGGCCAAGTCCCTCAGTCCCTCAGTTCCAGCACGCCCGAGATGCCGGCGCCCCGGGACGGCGTGCCGTCGAGGGTGGCGTCGTCGGCGATGCGGCCGTCGAAGAAGCTGATGACGCGGTCGGCGGCGCTGGCCAGCCGGGCGTCGTGGGTGACCAGCACGATGGTCTGGCCGCGCTGGTGGAAGCGGGACAGCAGCCGCATCACCTCGCGGGTGCCCTTGCTGTCGAGGCTGCCCGCGGGCTCGTCCGCCAGCAGCAGTGCGGGATGGTTGACCAGGGCCCGGGCCAGTGCCACGCGCTGCTGCTCACCGCCGGACAGCTCGCCCGGCATGCTGCGCTCCTTGCCCACGAGACCCAGCTCGGCCAGCAGTTCCTCCCGCTCGACCCGCGCCCGCTTCGGCGGGACACCGGCGAGCAGGGCCGGCAGCTCGACGTTGTCGGCGACCGACAGATTGGAGACCAGGTTGAAGAACTGGAAGACGATCCCGATGCGTTTCCTGCGCTCCACCGCCCAGCGCGCCTCGGAGTAGGAGTCGGCGCACTCGCCGTCCAGCCAGATGCGGCCGGCGTCCGGCCGCTGCAGCCCGCCGAGCAGGTGCAGGAGCGTGGACTTCCCGGCGCCGGAGGGGCCGGTGACGGCGACGAACTCGCCCCGTGCGACGGACAGGCCCACCCCGCGTACGGCATGGGCGGGTGCGCCCTCGCCGTAGTGGGTCTTGACCAGGCCCTCGGCACGCAGCAGAGGAGTGGGGGTGTCGCTCACTCCAGCTCCTCCAGCTCCTCCTGGCACCGCTCCAGCCAGTCGAGGTCGGCCTGCAGATGCAGCATGGCGCCCTCTATCAGCAGGTGGGCGATGTGGTTGTCCCGGTTCTCGGTGGCGGCCAGCTTCGACAGGTCGCGCATGGTGTTGAGGTACTGGCGCCGCTGTCTGTTGATGAGGGCGATCTGTTCGGCGAGACCGGTCCGCGGGGCGAGGGCCAGTTTCATGAAGAACTCGTCCCGGACCCGTGGCTCGTCCTCGGGCACCTCGAACCAGGCGCGCAGCGCCTCACGCCCGGCATCGGTGAGGTGGTAGACCTTCTTGTTGGGTCGGCTGGACTGCTCGACGTCCTCGCCCTCGATCAGTCCCGACTTTTCGAGGCGACCGAGGGTCACGTAGATCTGGCCGACGTTCGGCTGAGGGTACGCGGAGCCCAGCAGTTGCTCAAGGTCCTGCTTCAGCTCGTACCCGTGGGCGGGGCCGCGCGCGAGGAGTGCCAGGAGGGGCAGGCGCACTCGTGCTGTCCTCCTGTCTGCTCAATGTGCTCCAGGCCCTAGTATCGCCCATACCTAACAGGTATACATGGCCTCTGACCGTCGGGCGAGGGTGCCCGTGGCCGGGTGTACGTGCTAGGGAGGAACCTATGCGGTGGATGCACGCCGCCGGTAGGGGGCTCCTCGTTCTCGCCGTGGTCCTCACCGGGTACGTGGCCTCCGGCGCGCACGCCGACGAGGGCGTCGACGGCCGCGGCCCGCTCACCCTGGCCACCGCGGGGGACCTGACCGGCTACCTCGGCCCGCTGCTGGACGGCTGGAACCGCGCCCATCCCGCCGAGAAGGTCACCCTCGTCGAGCTCCCGGACTCCGCCGACGAGACCCACGCGCAGATGATCACCGACCTGCGCGGCGGGGACGGCGGCCGCTTCGACGTCCTCAACATCGACGTCAACTGGACCTCGGAGTTCGCCGCGGCCGGCTGGATCCGCCCGCTGCCGCGCGACGGCTTCCCGCTGAGCGGCTTCCTGCGGCCGGTCGTCGACACGGCCACCTACGACGGGCGCCTGTACGCGGTCCCGTACGTCACCAACGCCGGCCTGCTCCTGTACCGCAAGGACGTCCTCGACAAGGAGGGCGTGCCGCCGCCGCGCACCTGGGCCGAGCTGGAGCGTGACGCGAAGACCATCGCGCCCAAGTACGGGCTCGACGGCTACGCGGGCCAGTTCCTGCCGTACGAGGGCCTCACCGTGAACGCGGCCGAGGCGGTGTACTCGGCGGGCGGGAGCATCCTCGGCGACGAGGGCGAGCGCGTCACCGTGAACTCCGACGCGGCCCGCGAGGGCATCGGGTTCCTCGCGCGCGGCGTGCGCGAGGGCTGGATACCGAAGCGGGCCCTGACGTACAAGGAGGAGGAGTCCAAGCAGGCCTTCCAGGACGGCCGGCTGCTCTTCCTGCGCAACTGGCCGTACGCGTACGCCGTCGCCTCGGCCCCGGGCTCCCCGGTCGCCGGGAAGATCGGCGCCGTACCGCTGCCCGGACCGGACGGACGCGGCAGGAGTGTGCTCGGCGGCTCGAACCTCGCCGTCAACGCGCACGCCCGCCATCCCGACTCGGCCGCGCGCCTCATCGCGTACCTCACCAGCGAGCGCGTCCAGCGCCAGGTCCTCACCCGTGGCGCGCTGCCCCCCGTACGCGCCTCGCTCTACGACGATCCCGCGCTCGTCCGACGGTTCCCCTATCTGCCGACCCTGCGCACCGCCGTGCTCTCGGCCGCCCCGCGCCCCAAGAGCCCGCACTACGACCAGGTCAGCCTGGTGGTGCAGGCGGTCGTCCACGACGCGCTGACCGGGCGGGAGACGCCCGAGAGCGCGGTACGGCGGCTGGCCCGCGAACTCGCGGCCGTCTCCCACCGCTAGAGCCCTCGCGTCCGACCCTTCTATCGGAATCCTCTAGTTACATGTTAGGTAACGCGGACGTCTCATCTCGCTCCCCCGTGCCCCATTAAATCGGGACATACATCCCCAACTGCGCGGTAGCTTGCGGACAGTTCATTGACACCCTCGCGACACACCTACTTAACATGCATGCATAACGGTTGGCACGCACAGACAGGTCAACGGGGTGAGTCCCAAGCACATCCGCACCCACCACTGGTGGCGCGACGCGGTGATCTACCAGGTGTACGTCCGCAGTTTCCTGGACAGCACCGGCGACGGAATCGGCGATCTGGCAGGGGTCAGGGCCGGACTGCCGTACCTCAAGAAGCTCGGCGTCGACGGCATCTGGCTGAGCCCCTTCTACCCCTCGCCCCAGCACGACCACGGCTACGACGTCGCCGACTACTGCGGCGTCGACCCGCTCTTCGGCGACCTCGCCGAGTTCGACCTGCTGGTGGCCGCCGCCCGGCGGCTGGGCATCAAGGTGCTGCTGGACGTCGTCCCCAACCACTGCTCCAGCGAGCACCCGTGGTTCGGCGAAGCGCTCGCCGCCGAGCCGGGCAGCCCGGCCCGCGCCCGCTTCCACTTCGCCGACGGCCGCGGCCCGGACGGCGCCGAGCCGCCCAACAACTGGCACGCCATGTTCGGCGGCCCGGCCTGGACCCGGGTCACCGAGTCCGACGGCCGCCCCGGCCAGTGGTACCTGCACATGTTCACGCCGGAGCAGCCCGACTGGAACTGGCGCACCCCCGAGATCCCCGCCGAGTTCGACCGCGTCCTGCGCTTCTGGCTGGACCGGGGCGTCGACGGCTTCCGCATCGACGTCGCCGCCGGCCTCTTCAAGCACCCGGACCTGCCCGACTCCCCGGACCCGGAGGCCGACGCCCGCACCCGCGACTCGGTCAACCCGCTCGCCTGGAACCGGCCCGAGGTCCACGACGTGTGGCGGCACTGGCGTTCGGTGTGCGAGGAGTACACCGCCCGCGACGGCCGCGAGCGCCTCCTGGTCGGCGAGGTCTCGGTGCCCACGGCCCGCGAACACGCCCGCTACGTCCGCCCGGACGAACTCCACCAGGCCTTCTTCTTCGACCTCCTCGGCGCCCCCTGGGACGCCGACGCCTTCCGCAAGGTCATCGCCGAGGCCATGCAGGACATAGCCGGCACGGGCTCGACGGTCACCTGGGTCCTCAACAACCACGACCAGGTCCGCACCGTCACCCGCTACGGAGAACCCGCCACCGAGGGCAGCGGCATCGGTGCCGCCCGCGCCCGCGCCGCCGCGCTGCTGATGCTGGCGCTGCCCGGAGCCGCGTACATCTACCAGGGCGAGGAGCTCGGCCTGCCCGAGGTCGTCGACCTGCCCGACGACGTGCTCACCGACCCGATCTTCCGCCGCACCGGCAGCCGGGCCCGGATCCGGGACGGCTGCCGGGTGCCGCTGCCGTGGTCGGGACAGGCCTCCCCGTTCGGCTTCACCTCGGGCGCGGAGGGTGCGAAGCCCTGGCTGCCGCAGCCCGCGTGGTTCGCCGAGCACGCCACCGACCGGGCCCTCGCCGACACCCGCTCCTTCTGGCACCTCTACCGCGACGGCCTCCAACTGCGCGCCGCCCTGCCCCAACTCGGCGAGGGCACGCTGCGCTGGCTGGACGCCCCGCCCGGCGTGCTGGCCTTCGCCCGCGGCGACGACCTGGTCTGCGCCGTCAACTTCGGTACGTCCCCCACACCCGCGCCGGTCTCCGGCACCCCCCTGTTGTCCAGCGGTCCGTGTCCGGCCGGGGTGCTGCCCGGTTCGACCGCGGCCTGGTGGCTGAACGACCTCTGATCACCCCGCATCCCGAAACAGCCGTCAACTCCCACCTCCCGAAGGGACATCAACGATGATGCGACGACGTACGACCCTGCTCACCGGCTGCACCGCCCTCGCCCTGGCCCTCGGCGCGACCGCCTGTGGCGGCAGCGGCCCGGTCTCCGCCGGCGGCGGCGACAAGGCGCTCGACGGCCAGACGGTCACCGTGGCCGGCGTCTGGTCCGGCAGCGAGCAGAAGAACTTCCAGAAGGTGCTGGACGCCTTCTCCGAGAAGACCGGCGCCAAGACCCAGTTCGTGTCCACCGGTGACAACGTCTCCACCGTCGTCGGCAGCAAGATCGAGGGCGGCAACGCCCCCGACGTCGTCATGGTCCCGCAGGTCGGCGTGCTCCAGCAGTTCGCGAAGAAGGGCTGGCTCAAGCCGCTGTCCCCGGCCACCGAGAAGACGGTCGACGCCGACTTCGCGCCCGTGTGGAAGAAGTACGGCAGCGTCGACGGCACCCTCTACGGCCTCTACTTCAAGGCCGCCCACAAGTCGACGGTCTGGTACAGCCCCGACGCCCTCGCGCAGGCGGGCGTCAAGCCTCCGACGACCTACGCCGAGATGCTCAAGGCCGGGCACACCGTCTCCGACTCCGGGCTCGCCGCCTTCTCGGTCGCCGGACAGGACGGCTGGACGCTCACCGACTGGTTCGAGAACATCTACCTCTCCCAGGCCGGACCCGAGAAGTACGACGCCCTCGCGGCCCACAAGCTGAAGTGGACCGACGCGAGCGTGGTCAAGGCGCTCACCACGCTCGGCAAGCTGTTCAAGGACAAGCAGCTGATCGCGGGCGGCCAGAAGGGGGCCCTCAACACCGACTTCCCGGGCTCCGTGGAGAAGGTGTTCGGCCCCAAGCCCGAGGCCGGCCTGGTCTACGAGGGCGACTTCGTGGCCGGCGTGGCACACGACCAGTTCGGCAAGACCATCGGCACGGACGCGAACTTCTTCCCCTTCCCGGCGGTCGACGGCGGTACGGCACCGGTCGTCAGCGGCGGCGACGCGGCGGTGGTCCTCAAGGACGGCAAGAACGCCAAGGCCGGCATGAAGCTCATGGAGTACCTCGCGAGCCCCGAGGCCGCGGCCGTCTGGGCGAAGGCCGGCGGCTTCCTGTCCCCGAACAAGAAGCTCGACCTCGCCTCCTACAGCGACGATGTCACCCGCGCCACCGCCAAGTCCCTGGTCGAGGCGGGCGATTCGGTCCGCTTCGACATGTCCGACCAGGCGCCCGCGGCCTTCGGCGGCACCAAGGGCGCGGGGGAGTGGAAGCTCCTCCAGGACTTCCTGCGCGACCCGTCCGACCCGAAGGGGACCGCGGCCGGCCTGGAGGCCGCTGCGGCCAAGGCATACCAGGACTGACCTGCCATGACCGCCACCACGCTCGTTGACAAAGCGGCGGGCCCGTCGGCCGCCCCGGGTGCGGCGCGCAAGCGCCGCACCCGGCGGCGGGGACGGATCATCGCCCTCCTGTTCGTCCTGCCCGCCCTGGTCCTGCTCGGCGCGCTCGTCGTCTACCCGGTGCTGTTCTCCGTCGGCCGCAGCTTCTTCGACGCCTCCGGCAACCGGTTCGTCGGCGGCGACAACTACACCGAGATGTTCCGCGACCCGGCGACGCTCAAGGCCATCCGCAACACCGCGATCTGGGTCGTCGTCGCCCCGGCGCTGCTGACCGGCCTCGGGCTGATCCTGGCCGTGCTGGTCGAGAAGGTCCGCTGGGCCACCGCGTTCAAGCTGCTGCTCTTCATGCCGATGGCGGTGTCCTTCCTGGCCGCCGGCATCATCTTCCGGCTCGCCTACGACGAGGACCCCGACAAGGGCGTGCTGAACGCCGCCGTCGTCTCGGTCCACGACGCCTTCCAGGGCACGTCGTCCTACCCGACGGCACGGGCCCGCGACGGACAGGGACTCACCCGGGGCCAGGACGGCTCCTACCTGACGGGCGCCGGCCTGTCCCCGGGTGACTCGGCGGCCCTCGGGCTGGTCGGCGTCCTGCCCAAGGACCTGCCCCGGGGCGCCGCGTCCGCCTACCCGGCCGCCTCCCGCACGGCCGCCCCCGACGAACTGCGCGGTGTCGTCTACCTGGACTTCACGCCCGGCGGGGGAGGCAAGCAGGGCAAGGTGGACCCGAAGGAGAGTGGGCTGCCCGGCATGAAGGTCGAGGCGGTCCGCGACGGACGGTCCGTCGCGAGCGCGACGACCGCCTCCGACGGCTCCTTCCGCTTCTCCGGGCTCGACCAGGGCACGTACACGCTGAAGCTGCCCGCGTCGAACTTCGCACCGCCGTACCAGGGCGTCTCCTGGCTCGGCCCGGCGCTGGTCACACCGGCGATCATCGGGGCGTACCTGTGGATCTGGACCGGCTTCGCCATGGTGCTGATCGGCGCGGGCCTCGCGGCCCTGCCGCGGGACGCGCTGGAGGCGGCCCGGATGGACGGCGCGAACGAGTGGCAGATCTTCCGCCGGATCACGGTCCCGCTGCTCGCCCCCGTGCTGACCGTGGTCTTCGTGACCCTCGTCATCAACGTGATGAAGGTCTTCGACCTCGTCTACATCATCGCGCCCGGCCCGGTCCAGGAGGACGCGACCGTGCTCGCGACCCAGATGTGGCTGGTGTCCTTCGGCGGTGGCAACAACCAGGGCCTCGGCAGCGCGCTGGGCGTGCTGCTCCTGCTCCTGGTGATCCCCGCGATGGTCTTCAACGTCCGCCGCTTTCGAAGGAGCCAGCGATGAACCCGGCGACGAACCCGGTGATGAACACGGTCAGGCGCGGCCTGGGCAACGGCCTGGTGCAGGCGTTCCTGGTGGTGATCGGCCTGATCTGGCTGACCCCGCTGGCCGGGCTGTTCGTGTCGTCGATGCGGTCCGCCCAGGACACGGCCAAGGGCGGCTGGTGGACGGCCCTGGCGAGTCCGGGCCAGCTGTCCTTCGACAACTACTCGGCCCTGCTGAAGAACGCCGGCATGACGCAGGCCTTCTGGAACACCGTGCTGATCTCGGTGCCGACGACGGCCCTGGTCGTCGGCATCGCGGCGCTCGCCGGCTACGCCTTCGCGTGGCTGGACTTCCCCTGGCGCGAGCCTATCTTCCTGCTGGTGGTCGCCCTGTTGGTGGTGCCGGTCCAGATCGGCCTGCTGCCGGTCGCCAAACTCTTCGGCCAGCTGGGCCTGTTCGGCACGATTCCCGGCGTCGTGCTCTTCCACGTGGCCTACGGACTGCCGTTCGCGGTGTTCCTGCTGCGCAACTACTTCGCCGAGATGCCGAAGGAGATGCTGGAGGCCGCCCGCATGGACGGCGGCAGCGAATGGCGTATCTTCACGCGCCTGGTGCTGCCGGTGGGCCGGCCGGCCATCGCCAGCCTGGCGATCTTCCAGTTCCTGTGGGTCTGGAACGACATGCTGGTCGCCCTGCTCTTCGCCGACAGCTCGTCCCAGCCGCTGACCGTGGAACTCCAGTCCCAGATCCGTCAGTTCGGCAGCAACATCGACGTCCTGGCACCCGGGGCGTTCCTGTCGCTGATCGTGCCCGTGGTGGTGTTCTTCGCCTTCCAGCGGCACTTCGTGCAGGGAGTGATGGCCGGATCCGTGAAATAGCGGCCGAGAACGTGAAGCAGGGGCGGCGGCGCGGGGGGCCGCCGCCCCTTCGGTCACGGTGAGGCCGGCGGATACAGCGAGCGGGGCAGCTGGGCCGCCGCCGTCGAGTCCAGGAGCCACAGGGTGCGCTGGCGGCCGTACGCGCCGGCCGCCGGAGCCTGGATCTCGCCCGCGCCCGACAGGGCGATCGCCACGGCGTTCGCCTTGTCCTCGCCGGCGGCGAGCAGCCACACCTCACGGGCCGCCCGGATCGCCGGCAGGGTGAGGGTCACCCGGGTCGGTGGGGGCTTGGGCGCGCCGTGGACACCCACCACCGTGCGCTCCGTCTCCCGGACCGCGGGCAGCTCCGGGAAGAGCGAGGCCACGTGGGTGTCCGGGCCGACGCCCAGGAGCAGGACGTCGAAGGTGGGCACCGCGCCGTGGTTCTCGATGCCGGCGGCCTGCGCCAGCTCCACCGCGTAGGCCTCGGCCGCCGCGTCCACGTCCGCGCCGTACGTTCCGCCCGACGCGGGCATGGCGTGCACGCGCTTCGGGTCCAGCGGTACGGCGTCCAGCAGCGCCTCGCGGGCCTGGGTGATGTTGCGCTCCGGGTCCCCCTCGGGGAGGAACCGCTCGTCGCCCCACCACACGTCCAGCCGGCCCCAGTCGACGGCGTCCCGGGCCGGGGCGGCCGCCAGGGCGGTCAGCAGCCCGTTGCCGTTGCGGCCGCCGGTGAGCACTACGGACGCGTGACCCCGGGAGGCCTGCGCGTCCACGATCTTGGTGATCAGGCGGGCCGCGGCGGCCTGTGCCATCAGTTCCTTGTCGCGGTGCACGACCAGCTGCGGGGTGCTCACTTCGCCGCCGCCTTCTTCGCCGCGCCCGTGGCCTTCTTGGCGGCCGCCTTCTTCGCGGGCGCCGGCTCGGCCCGCGCGACCGGTTCCCCGGCCGCGGCGGGCTCGTCGGCCGAGGCGGGTTCCCCGGCCGCGGCCGGCTGCTCGGGCACGCCGCCCAGCCGGTCCACCCCGAACCGAAGCGCCGACGCGTAGGTGTCGTCCGGGTCGAGCCGGCGCAGCTCCTCCGCGATCAGCTCGGCCGTGTCACGCCGCTTGAGCGCGACCGCCCGGTCGGGCTGACCCTCGATCGTGAGCGTGGCCAGCGCCCCGTCCGCCCGGTCCAGGGCGATCGGGCCGCAGCTCGTGTCCATGCGGACCGCCGTCAGACCGGGGCCCGAGGACAGCGAGCGCTTCACGGGGACGCTCAGCCGGTCCGCGAGCCACATCGCCAGCAGCTCGCAGCTCGGGTTGAACTCCTCGCCCTCCACCTCGACGGCCTCGACCTCGCAGGTGACCTGGTCCAGCGCGGCGGCCAGCATCGAGCGCCAGGGCGTGATGCGGGTCCACGACAGGTCCGTGTCGCCGGGGGTATAGGTGTCCGCGCGGGCGGACAGCTCCCGTACCGGCTGCTCGGCGGCGTAGGTGTCGGTGACCCGGCGCTGGGCGAGGGCGCCCAGCGGGTCCTTGGCCGGGTCGAGCGGAGAGTTCACCGGCCACCAGACGACGACCGGGGCGTCCGGCAGCAGCAGCGGCAGGACGACCGAGTCGGCGTGGTCGACGGCCTCGCCGTACAGCCGCAGCACCACCGTCTCGCCGGTGCCCGCGTCCGCGCCCACCCGCACCTCGGCGTCCAGACGCGAGGTGGTGCGGTCGCGGGGCGAGCGGGAGACGCGCTTGACGACCACCAGCGTGCGCGAGGGGTGCTCGCGCGAGGCGTCGTTGGCGGCCTTCAGGGCGTCGTAGGCGTTCTCCTCGTCGGTGACGATGACGAGGGTCAGCACCATGCCGACGGCCGGCGTGCCGATGGCCCGGCGGCCCTGGACGAGCGCCTTGTTGACCTTGCTGGCCGTGGTGTCCGTGAGGTCTATCTTCATGGCCGGCGCCAGCTCCGTCCGTCTCGTGCGAGCATCTCGTCGGCCTCCGCGGGACCCCACGTGCCCGACGGGTACTGCGCGGGCTTGCCGTGCTTGTCCCAGTACTCCTCGATCGGGTCGAGGATCTTCCAGGACAGCTCGACCTCCTCCGTGCGCGGGAAGAGGTTGGCGTCGCCGAGCAGCACGTCCAGGATCAGGCGCTCGTACGCCTCCGGGCTGGACTCCGTGAACGACTCGCCGTAGGCGAAGTCCATGGACACGTCCCGGATCTCCATCGAGGTGCCCGGCACCTTGGAGCCGAAGCGGACCGTGATGCCCTCGTCGGGCTGGACGCGGATGACCACCGCGTTCTGCCCGAGCTCCTCCGTCGCCGTGTGGTCGAAGGGGGAGTGCGGGGCCCGCTGGAAGACCACCGCGATCTCGGTGACCCGGCGGCCCAGCCGCTTGCCGGTGCGCAGGTAGAAGGGGACGCCCGCCCAGCGGCGGTTGTCGATCCCCACCTTGATGGCCGCGTAGGTGTCGGTCTTCGACTGCGGGTCGATGCCGTCTTCCTGCAGGTAGCCGATGACCTTCTCGCCACCCTGCCAGCCACCCGCGTACTGCCCGCGCACGGTGCTGCGGCCCAGGTCCTTGGGCAGCCGCACCGCGCCCAGCACCTTCTCCTTCTCCGCGGCCAGCGCGTCCGCGTCGAAGGAGGCGGGCTCCTCCATGGCGGTGAGTGCCATCAGCTGGAGCAGGTGGTTCTGGATGACGTCACGGGCGGCGCCGATGCCGTCGTAGTAGCCGGCCCGGCCGCCGATGCCGATGTCCTCGGCCATCGTGATCTGCACGTGGTCCACGAAGGACCGGTTCCAGATCGGCTCGAACATCGTGTTGGCGAAGCGCAGCGCCAGGATGTTCTGGACGGTCTCCTTGCCGAGGTAGTGGTCGATCCGGAACACCTGGTCCGGAGTGAACACCTCGTGCACGACCTTGTTGAGCTCCTCGGCCGACTTCAGGTCGTGGCCGAACGGCTTCTCGATCACCGCGCGGCGCCAGGAGCCGCCCTGCTGGTCTGCCAGGCCGTGCTTCTTCAGCTGCTGGATGACCACCGGGAAGGAGCGCGGCGGTACGGACAGGTAGAAGGCGAAGTTGCCGCCCGTGCCCTGTGCCTTGTCCAGTTCCTCGATCGTGGAGCGCAGCCGCTCGAACGCGTCGTCGTCGTCGAAGGTGCCCTGGACGAAGCGCATCCCCTGGATGAGCTGCTGCCAGACCTCCTCACGGAACGGCGTCCTGGCGTGCGCCTTGACGGCGTCGTGGACCTCCTGCGCGAAGTCCTCGTGCGCCCACTCGCGGCGGGCGAAGCCCACCAGCGAAAAGCCCGGCGGCAGCAGACCCCGGTTGGCGAGGTCGTACACGGCGGGCATCAGCTTTTTACGCGACAAATCGCCCGTGACGCCGAAGATGACCAGGCCCGACGGCCCCGCGATACGCGGGAGCCGTCGGTCTGCGGGGTCACGGAGCGGGTTCGCTCCGGAACCGGCAAAGGGGGACAAGATGTCAGCCCTCCGAAGGGGAGAGGCGCTCCAGCTCGGCCTCGGTCGACTTGAGAAGGTCGTTCCAGGACGCCTCGAACTTCTCGACGCCCTCGTCCTCCAGGACCTGGACCACGTCGTCGTACGAGATCCCGAGCTTCTCGACGGCGTCGAGGTCGGCGCGGGCCTGCTCGTAGCCGCCGGTCACGGTGTCACCGGTGATGTTGCCGTGGTCCTCGGTGGCCAGCAGCGTGGCCTCCGGCATGGTGTTCACGGTGTTCGGCGCCACCAGGTCGTCGACGTACATGGTGTCCCGGAACGCCGGGTCCTTCACGCCGGTCGACGCCCACAGCGGACGCTGCTTGCGGGCGCCCGCCCTGTCCAGGGCGCTGAAGCGGTCGGAGGAGAAGACCTCCTCGTACGCCTGGTAGGCGAGGCGCGCGTTGGCGACGGCGGACTTGCCGCGCAGCGCCTTGGCCTCGGGGGTGCCGAGCGCGTCCAGCCGCTTGTCGATCTCGGTGTCCACACGGGACACGAAGAAGGACGCCACCGAACGGATCAGCGACAGGTCCAGGCCGCGCTCCTTGGCCTTCTCCAGGCCGGCCAGGTACGCGTCCATGACCTCGCGGTAACGCTCCAGCGAGAAGATCAGCGTGACGTTGACGCTGATACCGAGGCCGATGACCTCGGTGATCGCCGGCAGACCCGCCTTGGTGGCCGGGATCTTGATGAGCGTGTTGGGGCGGTCGACCAGCCAGGCCAGCTGCTTGGCCTCGGCGATCGTCGCCTTGGTGTTGTGGGCGAGGCGCGGGTCGACCTCGATCGACACACGGCCGTCCTGGCCGTCGGTGGCGTCGAAGACGGGGCGCAGGATGTCGGCGGCGTCGCGGACGTCCGCCGTGGTGATCATGCGGATGGCCTCGTCGACGGTGACCTTGCGGGCGGCGAGGTCCGAGACCTGCTGCTCGTAACCGTCACCCGAAGAGATCGCCTTCTGGAAGATCGTCGGGTTGGTGGTGACGCCCACGACGTGCTGCTGGTCGATCAGCTCGGCGAGATTGCCGGACGTGATCCGCTTGCGCGACAGGTCGTCCAGCCAGATCGCGACGCCTTCTTCGGAGAGGCGCTTGAGTGCGTCTGTCATGGAATTACATCTCCTACGTGTCGTATATGAGCGTCAGCGCTGCGCGGCGGCGATGGATTCCCGGGCCTTGGCGGCCACATTCTCGGCAGTGAAGCCGAACTCGCGGAAGAGCACCTTGCCGTCGGCGGAAGCACCGAAGTGCTCCAGGGAAACGATGCGTCCGGCGTCCCCGACGTACTTGTGCCAGGTGAGGCCGATTCCCGCCTCGACCGAGACACGGGCCTTCACGGACGGCGGCAGCACCGAGTCCCGGTACCCCTGGTCCTGCTCCTCGAACCACTCCACCGACGGCATGGACACGACCCGGGTGGGGACACCCTCGGCCTGCAGCTGCTCGCGGGCCTCGACGGCCACGTGCACCTCGGAACCGGTGGCGATCAGGATGACCTGGGCGTTGCCGCCCTCGGCCTCGAACAGCACGTAACCGCCGCGCGCCGCGTCCTCGTTGGGCTCGTACACCGGCACGCCCTGACGGGTCAGCGCGAGGCCGTGCGGAGCGCCCTTGCCGAACTCCTTGGTGTAGCGGCCGAGGATCTCGCGCCAGGCGATGGCGGTCTCGTTGGCGTCCGCCGGGCGGACGACGTTCAGACCGGGGATGGCGCGCAGCGAGGCCAGGTGCTCGATCGGCTGGTGCGTCGGGCCGTCCTCACCGAGGCCGATGGAGTCGTGCGTCCACACGTACGTCACCGGCAGGTGCATCAGGGCCGACAGACGCACCGCGTTGCGCATGTAGTCGGAGAAGACGAGGAACGTACCGCCGTAGACACGGGTGTTGCCGTGCAGCGTGATGCCGTTCATCTCCGCGGCCATGGAGTGCTCGCGGATGCCGAAGTGGATGGTCCGGCCGTACGGGTTCGCCTCCGGCAGCGGGTTGTCCGCCGGCAGGAACGAGCTGTCCTTGTCGATGGTCGTGTTGTTCGACCCGGCGAGGTCGGCGGAGCCGCCCCACAGCTCGGGGACGACCGCGCCGAGCGCCTGCAGCACCTTGCCGGAGGCGGCGCGGGTCGCGATGCCCTTGCCGGGCTCGAAGACCGGGACCTTCTCCTCCCAGCCGGTGGGCAGCTCGCCCTTGCTGATGCGGTCGAACTCGGTGGCGCGCTCGGTGTTCTCGTCGCGCCAGAGCTGGAAGGACTTCTCCCAGTCCGCCTTGAACGAGCGGCCGCGCTCGACGGCCTGGCGGGTGTGGGCCAGGACCTCGTCGGCGACCTCGAAGGACTGCTCCGGGTCGAAGCCGAGGACGCGCTTGGTGGCCGCGACCTCGTCGTCGCCAAGCGCCGAGCCGTGCGCGGCCTCGGTGTTCTGCGCGTTCGGGGCGGGCCAGGCGATGATCGAGCGCATCGCGATGAAGGACGGCTTGTCCGTGACCTTCTTCGCGGCCTCGATCGCGTTGTAGAGGGCGTGCGGGTCCAGGTCGCCGTCCGGCTTCGGGGCGACGCGCTGCACGTGCCAGCCGTACGCCTCGTAGCGCTTGACGGTGTCCTCGGAGACGGCGGTCTCGGTGTCGCCCTCGATCGAGATGTGGTTGTCGTCCCACAGCAGGATCAGGTTGCCGAGCTCCTGGTGGCCGGCCAGCGAGGACGCCTCGGCGGAGATGCCCTCCTGGAGGCAGCCGTCACCGGCGATGCAGTAGATGAAGTGGTCGAAGGGGGACTCGCCCTGCGGGGCGTCCGGGTCGAACAGGCCGCGCTCGTAGCGGGCGGCCATCGCCATGCCCACCGCGTTGGCGACACCCTGACCGAGCGGGCCGGTCGTCGTCTCGACGCCCTTGGTGTGCCCGTACTCCGGGTGGCCCGGGGTCTTCGAACCCCAGGTGCGGAAGGCCTTCAGGTCGTCCAGCTCCAGGCCGAAGCCGGCCAGGTAGAGCTGCGTGTAGAGGGTCAGGGAAGAATGACCGGCGGACAGTACGAAGCGGTCGCGGGCGACCCACTCGGGGTCGGCCGGGTCGTGCCTCATCACCTTCTGGAAGAGGGTGTAGGCGGCCGGCGCCAGGCTCATCGCCGTACCCGGATGGCCGTTGCCGACCTTCTGTACGGCGTCGGCGGCAAGGACTCGGGCGGTGTCCACGGCCCGCTGGTCCAGCTCGGTCCACTCAAGGTCTGTGGTGGTCGGCTTGGTGCTCACCCTGAGTCAGGGCTCCTCTCCACATGTCGGTCGCCGGTCTTCCGGGCGCGCGCCCACCGGCTGCCGGTGCACTGGGTGCCCACCGGCCTTCGCTGAGCCTACCCCCGTGAAGACGTGCATTTTTTCGAGTCATTCCAGACTGCCGGGCCTTACGGGGATCCGCCTCCCGGCCACTCCGGATCGCATTCGGCACATGAATACGGAGCCGCTCATCTGACTGCTCAATCGGGCTCCCCCACCGCTCGTACGGGACGCCCTTCAACACGACCCCACCCCCGCGAATGTCCGGGTCTGGGCAACGTCTACAGTGGCGTGGTACGCGCGAGTCTTTACCGTCGGTTCACACGGCGGGCTCGCTGGGATGTCTCTGTCAGGGGTGTGCGTGACGGCCGTCGAATCCCGTCCAGCGGGGGTGCTCGGGGAGAGCCTGAGCCCGAGCCACCGGCCGTTCGGGGCCCGTGTCAAGGCTTTCGTGGCGCTGACCAAGCCGCGGATCATCGAGCTGCTGCTCATCACCACCGTTCCGGTGATGTTCCTGGCGCAGCAGGGCGTGCCCGACCTGGGCCTGGTGCTGCTGACCTGCGTCGGCGGCTACCTCTCCGCGGGCGGCGCCAACGCGCTGAACATGTACATCGACCGCGACATCGACGCGCTCATGGACCGCACCTCGCAGCGCCCGCTGGTCACCGGGATGGTCAGCCCGCGCGAGTGCCTCGCCTTCGGCATCACGCTGGCGGTCGTCTCGACGCTGCTGTTCGGACTGACCGTCAACTGGCTGTCCGCCTGGCTGTCGCTCGGAGCGCTCCTCTTCTACGTCGTCGTCTACACGATGATCCTCAAGCGGCGTACGTCGCAGAACATCGTGTGGGGCGGCATCGCGGGCTGCATGCCGGTGCTGATCGGCTGGTCCTCCGTCACGAACTCCATGTCGTGGGCCCCGGTCATCCTCTTCCTGGTGATGTTCTTCTGGACGCCGCCGCACTACTGGCCGCTGTCGATGAAGGTGAAGGACGACTACGCGCGCGTGGGCGTGCCGATGCTCCCGGTCGTCGCCTCCAACAAGGTCGTCGCCCAGCAGATCGTGCTCTACAGCTGGGTGATGGTCGGTGTGTCGCTGCTGCTGACCCCGCTCGGCTACACGGGCTGGTTCTACACGCTGGTCGCGCTGGTCGCGGGCGGCTGGTGGCTGTGGGAGGCGCACGCCCTGCAGAACCGCGCGAAGGCGGAGGTGACGGGCACGAAGCTCAAGGAGATGCGCCTGTTCCACTGGTCCATCACCTATGTGTCGCTGCTGTTCGTGGCGGTGGCGGTGGACCCCTTCCTGCGGTGACCGACCGAGACTTGCCCGACGGGCGGGGTCCGTGGCCAAGGCCACGCACCCCGCCCGTCGCCGTTTGATCTACCCGTCGGTAGCATCCTGACCATGGCAGACACGCAGCAGGTTGACCCGAAGGCCGAGCGCACCGTGGCGCGGCTCGCCCGGCAGATCAGCGCCTTCTCGAAGGCGCACGGCGGTGCCGAGGGCCAGGTGGCCTACATCGGCGAACGCGGCGCCCGGATCGTCCTCGTCGGCGAGGACGGCGGCTGGGGCGACCTGGTGGCGCCCAGCTACGCCATCGCCGAGCAGGCGGTGGAGAAGTCCGGGATCACCGTCCACGAGTCCTTCGACGGCGAGTTCGCCGCCAAGGTGAAGACGGGCCCGTACGAGTGGAAGCGGATGGCCGGTATCCAGATCGGCGGCCCGAGCAACAGCTGAGCCTCGGAGCAACACCTGACACCCGGTTCACCCGTTAGGACCTGAGAGAGCCTGAAGAGGGCGCGGTCCAGTCGGGGAGTGACCGGATGATCGAGACGTCGTCCCTGGTGGACCAGTACTGCCACGGCGTACTGAGGACGGAGCTGGGCCTCGGCACGTTCGAGGCCCAGCTGGCGCGGACCGAGGGTCCGCCCGCGCCCGGCACCACGCTCTTCGACACCCAGACGGGTTTCGCCGTACGCCGCTGGTGCCCCCCGCTGCTCGGCCTGGAGCCGCACTGCCCGCCCGCCCGCTATCTCGCCCGGCGCCGCGAACTGGGCGTACTGGAAGCGGGCCGCCGCCTGTTGCGGGGCAGCGGCATCACGACCTACCTGGTCGACACCGGACTGCCCGGCGACCTCACCCCGCCCGCCGAACTGGCCACCGCCGGCGCCGCCGAGGCCCGCGAGATCGTCCGCCTGGAACTCCTCGCCGAGCAGGTCGCCGACACCTCCGGCACCGTCGAGTCCTTCCTCGCCAACCTCGCCGAGTCCGTGCACGGCGCCGCCGCGAGCGCCGTCGCCTTCACCTCCGTGGCGGGCGTACGCCACGGCCTCGCCTTGGCGCCGGAGCCGCCCGGGCCGGGGGAGGTGCGCGGCGCGGCCGGCCGCTGGCTGGCCGGGCGCCGGGTCGGCGGGGAGCTGAGCGACCCCGTACTGCTGCGGCACCTGCTGTGGATCGCGGTCGCCTCGGGCCTGCCGCTCCAACTGCACGCCGGGCTCGGGGAGCCGGGGGCGCGCATCGACCGCACGGATCCGGTGCTCCTCACCGACTTCGTCCGCGCCACGGCCGGCCTCGGCACGGACCTGGTCCTGCTGCACGGCTACCCCTACCACCGCCACGCCGCCCACCTCGCGGGCGTCTTCCCGCACGTCTACGCCGACTCGGGCGCCGCGCTCGTGCGCACCGGCGCCCGCGCCGCGACGATCCTCGCCGAGATCCTGGAACTGGCCCCCTTCGGCAAGATCCTCTTCTCCAGCGGGGCGCACGGTCTGCCCGAACTGCACGTGGTGGGCGCGCGGCTGTTCCGGGAGGCACTGGACCGCGTCCTGGGCGGCTGGGTCGCCGAGGGCGCGTGGTCGCTCAAGGACGCCCAGCGCGTGGCCGTACTGGTGGCGGCCGGGAACGCACGGCGGGTGTACGGACTGGGCTGAGCTGTCCAGACTGGGCGCATGCCGACCGACGCCTTACTCGACCGCTTCTTCACGGCCCTCGCGCCCCTCGCCCCGGTCGCCCTCTGGGCGCACGGCTCGCTCGCCGGGGGCGACTACCAGGAGGGCCGCAGCGACCTGGACCTCATCGCCGTGCTGGAGGGCCCCGTGACGCTGGGCACCGTACGCAGGGTCGTCACCCTGCACCGCGCGCTGCGCATCGATCCGCTCGCCGCCAAGCTGCACTGCAGCTATGTGACCCCGGCCGGGCTCGACGACGCCGGCCGCAAGCACCTGACCTGGGCGCACGACCATGTGCTGCGGCGGCCGGTCACCCCCGTCACACGGCGCGAACTGCACGTCTTCGGGCGGGTGCTGTACGGACGGCCGCCGGCCGGTCTGCTGCCGCCGGTGACGGCCGGGGAGCTCCATGACTTCGTCGTGCGCGACCAGCGGGAGTTCTGGCGGCCCTCCGTCGACAAGGCACGGCTGTGGAAGCAGGACGTCTGGGTCGACCTGGGCCTGGTGACCTTCGCCCGCGCGAGCGTCACCCTGCGCGAGGGCCGGCTGATCTCCAAACGCGAGGCCCTCGACCTGCTGCCCGGCCTCGGCGCGCCCGCCGAGGTGGTCGAGGACGTCGACCTCCGCCGGTACGGGACTCCGGCGCCGCCCAGCGAGCCGTGGACGACCCGCAGGGCCGAGCTGACGAGGAACTACCTGGGCCCGGCCATCGACGCGCTCGTGGCAGCGTACGGATGACTCACGCGCGCGTGCCGACCGTCGCCTCCGCCGAGGGACCGGGGACGCCGGCCGCCACGTCGGGACGCTCCCGCAGGGACAGCAGGACGCGCAGCACACCGATCCACACCAGGCACGAGCCGAGCATGTGGAGGCCGACGAGCACCTCGGGCAGGTGCGTGAAGTACTGGACGTAGCCGATGACCCCCTGCACGAGCAGGATCACGAACAGCTCGCGGGTCCGGTGCAGCGGTCCCTCGGGGGCGTCGACCGCCTTCAGGACGAACCACAGGGCGAAGGTCAGCGTGACCACGATCCAGGCGAGCACGGCGTGCAGCTTGGTGACCGTCTCCCAGTCGAGCTGGATCCGGTCGACCTCGCTGGAGTCTCCCGCGTGCGGGCCCGCGCCGGTCACCACCGTGCCGACCGCGATCAGCAGGGCGGACGCGGCCACCAGGAACCACACCAGCTGCTGCACGGCCTTGCCGACCAGCGGCCGCGCCGCCCCGTCGCCCTCCCGGGTGCGCTGCCACATCACCGTGGCGACGGCGATCAGCGCCGAGGAGAGCAGGAAGTGCGCGGCGACGGTGTACGGGTTCAGGCCCACCAGGACCACGATCCCGCCGAGCACCGCGTTGCCCATGATCACCCAGAACTGCGCCCAGCCCAGCCGGGTCAGCCCGCGCCGCCACGGCTTCTCGGCGCGGGCGGCCACGATCGCCCAGCCGACGGCCGCGCACAGCACGTACGTCAGCATGCGGTTGCCGAACTCGATGGCGCCGTGGAAGCCCATGGCCCGGGTGGTGGTGAGCGAGTCGTCGGTGCAGGTCGGCCACGTCGGGCAGCCCAGGCCCGAGCCGGTCAGCCGGACGGCGCCGCCGGTCACCACGATGACCACCGCCATGACGAGCGCGGAGAGGGCGGCCCGCTGGACCGTCCGGGGATCCGGGGTCCAGCGTGCGGCGATGAAGGCGAGCGGGTTGCGCAGGGCCGCCACGGCGTCGGCGGGGGTCAGCTTTGGCACGTGCACCATGGTAGGCCGCCGCTTGTGCACGCTTTCACGAGGGGCCGCCCCCGAGGTTGACCAGGGGTACCTCGATCGGGTCACTCCCAGCGGAAGAACTTCCCGGCCGCCGCCAGTCCGACGACCGCCCAGACGGCGAGGATGCCCAGGTCGCCCCAGGGCGTCCCGGCCCCGTGCTGGAGCACGTCCCGCAGCCCGTCCGAGAGCGCGGAGATGGGCAGCAGACCGAGCACCTGCTCCCCGGCCGAGCCGAACTTGTCCAGCGGCACCATCACCCCGCCGCCCACGAGCAGCAGCAGGAAGACCAGGTTGGCGGCGGCGAGCGTCGCCTCCGCCTTCAGCGTGCCGGCCATCAGCAGGCCGAGGCCCGAGAAGGCGGCCGTGCCGAGGACCAGCAGGAGCAGGACGGCGAGGGGATTGCCGTGCGGGGACCAGCCGAGCGCGAAGGCGATCGCGGTCAGCAGGATCACCTGGAGGACCTCGGTGACCAGCACGGACGTCGTCTTCGCGGCCATCAGACCCCAGCGCGGCAGCGGGGAGGAGGCGAGCCGCTTGAGCACGCCGTAGCGGCGCTCGAAGCCGGTCGCGATGGCCTGCCCGGTGAACGCCGTGGACATCACGGCGAGGGCCAGGATGCCCGGGGCGAGGAAGTCGACCGCCTCGCCCTTGCCGGTGTCGACGATGTCCACGGAGCTGAAGAGCACCAGCAGCAGGGTCGGGATCACGACCGTCAGCAGCAACTGCTCGCCGTTGCGCAGCAGCATCTTCGTCTCCAGCACCGCCTGGGCCGCGATCATGCGGGGCAGGGGCGCCGCACCCGGCTTGGGGGCGTACGTACCGGTCGCGGTCGTCACGAGCGCAGCTCCTTGCCGGTCAGCTCCAGGCTGTGCTTTCCCGGGGGACAACCCCCGGACCCCCGGCCGATCTCGGTGTGAGCCGGAATCATGAGCGCAGCTCCTTGCCGGTCAGCTCCAGAAAAACGTCTTCGAGAGTGTGCCGTTCCACCGAGATCCGGTCCGGCATCACCCCGTGCTGGGCGCACCACGAGGTGACCGTGGCCAGCAGTTGCGGGTCGACCTTGCCGACGACCCGGTAGCTGCCCGGGGTCAGCTCGGCGGCCGTGCAGTCGGCCGGGAGCGCCTTGAGCAGGGAGCTCACGTCGAGGCCGGGACGGCCGGTGAAGCGCAGGGTGTTCTCGGCGCCGCCCTTGCACAGCTCCTCCGGGGAGCCCTGGGCGATGACCCGGCCGCCGTCGATGATCGCGACGTCGTCGGCGAGCTGCTCGGCCTCGTCCATGTGGTGCGTGGTGAGGATGATCGAGACGCCGTCGGCGCGCAGGTCGCGCACCAGCTCCCAGGTGGCCCGGCGGGCCTGCGGGTCGAGGCCGGCGGTCGGCTCGTCCAGGAACACCAGCTCCGGGCGCCCGACGACGGCCATGGCGAGCGCGAGCCGCTGCTGCTGGCCGCCGGAGAGCCGGCGGTAGGTGGTCCGGCCGGTACTGCCCAGTCCGAGCCGCTCGATGAGCGCGTCCACGTCCAGTGGATGCGCGTGCAGCTTGGCGACGTGGCGCAGCATCTCGTCCGCTCTGGCGCCCGAGTACACGCCCCCGGACTGCAGCATCACACCGATGCGGGGACGCAGCTCGGCGGACTGCCGGACCGGGTCGAGGCCCAGGACGCGCACCGTGCCGGAATCCGGCTTCCGGTATCCCTCGCAGGTCTCGACCGTGGTCGTCTTCCCCGCCCCGTTGGGGCCGAGGACGGCGGTCACCCCCGCCTGGGCCACCAGGTCGAGGCCGTCCACCGCGGTCTTCGTGCCGTACCGCTTCACCAGGGCCTGGACCTCGATGAGCGGGTGCGGCGCGAAGCGTCTCGTCGAGGGGCGGTGGTCGGGAGACGGGCGGGCGGGCTCACTGCGCATGGGTCCAGAGTCTAGGTACGCCGTCCGGCCGTCAGGCGGGCGGGTGCAGGAACTCCTCCTCACGGGGTCGGTGCACCGGCAGCCACCGCTCCGCGTAGGCCACCGCGTCCGCCACCGGGAACAGCCGTGCCTGTGCCGCTCCGACCGTGCCGCGCGCCACGGGCCGGTCCCGCTCGAAGTCGTGGCCGAGCTCGTCGAAGCGGTCGGAGTCGATCGAGACCTCGACCACCGTCTCCCAGCCGCCGCCCGGGGCGGGCCGTCCCACCCGGACCAGGGGCGCCGGGATGCGGTACTCGGCGAGGTGGAAGGAGGTGCAGGCGGCGTAGCCGGCGCCGAGCAGCAGCACCCGGGCGCCCAGCTTCTCCAGCCGGGCCAGCGGGCTGCGCTCGCCGAGCCGGCAGTCGGGGGCGTGACCCTCGACGATCTCTGCCGCGTGCGGGCCGAGGGCCGCGAAGGAGGTCTGCGGGTGCGCGCTGCGCAGGGCGCCCGGCCAGGTGCGGACGGTCTCCGGGAGCACTCCGACCCCGCGCGAGGGCGTGAGCAGCGGGTCGTACTCGGGCATGGTGGCGCGGATGCGCTCCCACCAGGCCTCGGGCACCGGCGGATTGCTCCACACGGCCGGGTCCGACACGTCGCCGGTCTGGGTCGGCACGACCAGCGTTCCCTGGGGGCCGAGGGCGTCGAGCAGTCCCTGGACGACGGTGACGGCCCCGCCGTTGACCCAGCCGAGCGAGCTGAGCGAGGAGTGCACCAGCAGGATCTCGCCGGTCTCGACACCCAGCAGGCGCAGCTGTGCGGAGACGGTGTCGCGCGTGACAAGTGGGCCGGTCGGAGGGGGTGTGGGCATGGTTCGCGAGTGTTCCCGAAGAGCCCCGCCGATGCCATCGGTTTGATCGATCGAAGATCGTTTCCGCAGGTCGGATTAGGTATGCCTAAGTGACGCAGTGCACCGTCCGCTGCCGAGGGGGCGGCTTGTCAGGCTCTGAGGAATTACGCAACAATGGCGTTGTGAAAAACGTCGGCGAGGCTCCGGAGACCCCCACGGGGGCCCCTCATGAAGAGCTCGCGACCGGTGAGCGCTCGACGCGCAACCGCGTCGCGCGGTCCATCCTGGACCACGGCCCGTCGACCGTCGCCGAGCTCGCCGGACGGCTGGGCCTCACCCAGGCGGCCGTACGACGTCACCTGGACGCCCTGACCGCCGACGACGTCGTGGAGGCGCGCGAGCAGCGGGTGTACGGGGCGCGGACGCGCGGCCGCCCGGCCAAGGTCTTCGTCCTCACCGACTGCGGCCGCGACGCCTTCGACCAGTCGTACGACAAGCTCGCCGCGGACGCGCTGCGCTGGATCGCCGACCAGGAGGGCGGCCAGGAGGCGGTCGCCGCCTTCGCCCGCGCTCGGATCGCCGCGCAGGCGCACGCGTACCGCGAGGCGATCGAGGCCGTCACCCCCGACAAGCGGGCCGAAGCGCTGGCCAAGGCCTTGAGCGTCGACGGGTACGCTGCTACGGCGCGCAGCGCACCGGTCGGCGAGCAGCTCTGCCAGCACCACTGCCCGGTCGCCCATGTCGCGGAGCAGTTCCCCCAGCTGTGCGAGGCGGAGACGGAGATCTTCGCCGAGCTGCTCGGAACGCACGTCCAGCGACTGGCGACCATCGCCCACGGCGACGGCGTCTGCACGACGTTCATCCCCAAGATTTCACCTGACGCATCTGCAAGCACGGCCGGGAGGAACCCCGCATGACTCTCCCCACGGAGACTGCCCACCCCGAACTCGAGGGTCTGGGCACGTACGAATACGGCTGGGCCGACTCCGACGAGGCCGGCGCCTCTGCGAAGCGTGGTCTGAACGAGGACGTGGTCCGGGACATCTCGGCTAAGAAGTCCGAGCCGGAGTGGATGACCAAGCTCCGCCTCAAGGGCCTGCGCCTCTTCGAGAAGAAGCCCATGCCGAACTGGGGCTCGGACCTGTCGGGCATCGACTTCGACAACATCAAGTACTTCGTGCGCTCCACGGAGAAGCAGGCGGAGTCCTGGGAGGACCTGCCCGAGGACATCAAGAACACCTACGACAAGCTGGGCATCCCGGAGGCCGAGAAGCAGCGCCTCGTCGCCGGTGTCGCCGCCCAGTACGAGTCGGAGGTCGTCTACCACCAGATCCGCGAGGACCTGGAGGAGCAGGGCGTCATCTTCCTCGACACCGACACCGCGCTGAAGGAGCACCCGGAGCTCTTCAAGGAGTACTTCGGCACGGTCATCCCGGTCGGTGACAACAAGTTCGCCTCCCTGAACACCGCCGTGTGGTCGGGCGGCTCCTTCATCTACGTCCCGCCGGGCGTCCACGTGGAGATCCCGCTCCAGGCCTACTTCCGCATCAACACGGAGAACATGGGCCAGTTCGAGCGGACCCTGATCATCGTCGACGAGGGTGCCTACGTGCACTACGTCGAGGGCTGCACCGCCCCGATCTACAAGTCGGACTCGCTGCACTCCGCGGTCGTCGAGATCATCGTCAAGAAGAACGCCCGCTGCCGTTACACGACCATCCAGAACTGGTCGAACAACGTCTACAACCTGGTCACCAAGCGCGCCGTGGCGTACGAGGGCGCGACCATGGAGTGGATCGACGGCAACATCGGCTCCAAGGTGACGATGAAGTACCCGGCCGTCTACCTGATGGGCGAGCACGCCAAGGGCGAGACCCTCTCCATCGCCTTCGCGGGCGAGGGCCAGCACCAGGACGCCGGTTCCAAGATGGTCCACATGGCGCCGAACACCTCGTCCAACATCGTCTCCAAGTCGGTGGCGCGCGGCGGCGGCCGTACCTCGTACCGCGGCCTGGTCGAGATCGGCGAGGGCGCCGCGGGCTCCAAGTCCAACGTGCTCTGCGACGCGCTGCTCGTCGACACGATCTCCCGCTCCGACACGTACCCCTACGTGGACGTCCGCGAGGACGACGTGTCCATGGGCCACGAGGCGACCGTCTCCAAGGTCTCCGAGGACCAGCTCTTCTACCTGATGAGCCGCGGTCTGACCGAGTTCGAGGCGATGGCGATGATCGTGCGCGGCTTCGTCGAGCCGATCGCCAAGGAGCTCCCGATGGAGTACGCCCTTGAGCTCAACCGGCTGATCGAGCTCCAGATGGAAGGCGCGGTGGGCTAGCCCCCGACCGCGGTTCCATCAAGCCACTCACGTAAGAAAGCGAGCACTACGACAGCCATGGCTGAGGCTCAGAACATCCCCGTGGGCTCCACCACCGCGGGCCAGATCGCGGTGGCCGCCGAGTCGACCGTCGCCACGCGCATGAGCGCGCCCCCGTCCTTCGACGTGGCGGACTTCCCGGTCCCGCACGGCCGCGAGGAGGAGTGGCGGTTCACCCCGCTGGAGCGCCTGCGGGGCCTGCACGACGGCACCGCCGTGGCGAACGGCGTGGGCGTGAAGATCGCCGTCGACGCCCCCGAGGGCGTCACCGTCGAGAGCGTCGGCCGCGACGACGCGCGGCTCGGCAGGGCGGGCGTCCCGGTGGACCGCGTGGCCGCCCAGGCCTACTCCGCGTTCGAGCAGGCCGGCGTGGTCACCGTCCCCAAGGAGACGGTGCTCACCGAGCCGATCCGCATCGCCGTGCACGGCCAGGGCGGGGTCGCCTACGGTCACCAGGTCATCGAGCTGGGAGCCTTCGCCGAGGCCGTCGTCGTCATCGACCACACCGGTGACGCCGTGCTCGCCGCCAACGTCGACTACATCCTGGGCGACGGCGCCAAGCTCACCGTCGTCTCCGTCCAGGACTGGGACGACAAGGCCGTGCACGTGGCCCAGCACAACGCGCTCGTCGGGCGCGACGCCTCCTTCAAGTCGGTCGTCGTCACCTTCGGCGGTGACCTCGTGCGCCTGAACCCGCGCGTCACCTACGCGGGCACCGGCGCCGAGGCCGAGCTCTTCGGCCTGTACTTCACCGACGCCGGGCAGCACCAGGAGCACCGCCTGCTGGTCACCCACAACACCCCGCACTGCAAGTCGAACGTCGTCTACAAGGGCGCGCTGCAGGGCGACGCGGCGCACGCCGTGTGGATCGGCGACGTGCTCATCGAGGCCAAGGCCGAGGGCACGGACACGTACGAGATGAACCGCAACCTCGTCCTCACGGACGGCGCGCGCGTCGACTCGGTGCCGAACCTGGAGATCGAGACCGGCGAGATCGTCGGCGCCGGTCACGCCTCCGCCACCGGCCGCTTCGACGACGAGCAGCTCTTCTACCTGATGGCCCGCGGCATCCCCCAGCACGAGGCCCGCCGCCTGGTGGTCCGCGGCTTCTTCGCCGAGCTGGTCCAGCAGATCGGCGTCGCGGACATCGAGGAGCGCCTGATCGCCAAGATCGAGGAGGAGCTGGAGGCGTCGGTCGCATGACCAGCACCTTCGTACGCGCCTGTGGGCTGAGCGAGCTGGAGGAGGACACCCCGAAGCGGGTGGAACTCGACGGCACGCCGATCTCGGTCGTGAAGACCGAGGGGGAGGTGTTCGCGATCCACGACATCTGCTCGCACGCCAACGTCTCGCTCTCCGAGGGCGAGGTGGAGGACTGCCAGATCGAGTGCTGGCTGCACGGCTCCAGCTTCGACCTGCGCACCGGCAAGCCGTCCGGCCTCCCCGCGACGCGCCCCGTCCCCGTTTACCCCGTAAAGATCGAAGGGGACGACGTTCTCGTCTCCGTCACCCAGGAGTCCTGAGGCACCCATGGCAACGCTTGAAATCCGAGACCTGCACGTCACCGTCGAGGCCGACAACGCCACGAAGGAGATCCTCAAGGGCGTCGACCTCACCGTGAAGCAGGGCGAGACGCACGCCATCATGGGCCCCAACGGCTCGGGCAAGTCGACCCTCGCCTACTCGCTCGCGGGTCACCCGAAGTACACGATCACCAGCGGCACCGTGCTGCTCGACGGCGAGGACGTCCTGGAGATGTCCGTCGACGAGCGCGCCCGCGCGGGCCTGTTCCTGGCGATGCAGTACCCGGTCGAGGTCCCCGGCGTCTCGGTCTCCAACTTCCTGCGCACCTCCGCCACCGCGATCCGCGGCGAGGCCCCCAAGCTGCGCACCTGGGTGAAGGAGGTCAAGGAGGCCATGGAGCGCCTCAACATGGACCCGTCCTTCGCCGAGCGCAACGTCAACGAGGGCTTCTCCGGCGGCGAGAAGAAGCGCCACGAGATCCTCCAGCTGGAGCTGCTCAAGCCGAAGGTCGCGATCCTCGACGAGACGGACTCCGGCCTGGACGTCGACGCCCTGCGGATCGTCTCCGAGGGTGTGAACCGCGTCCGTGAGACCGGCGAGGTCGGCACCCTGCTGATCACGCACTACACGCGCATTCTGCGCTACATCAAGCCCGACCACGTCCACGTCTTCTCCGGCGGCCGCATCGTCGAGTCCGGCGGCGCCGAGCTCGCCGACAAGCTGGAGGACGAGGGCTACGAGGCCTACACGAAGGGTGGCGCATCCGCGTGACACAGCTGCCGGGCCTCCTCGACACCGAGGCGATCCGCAAGGACTTCCCCGTCCTGGACCGGCTGGTCCACGACGGCAAGAAGCTCGTGTACCTGGACAACGCTGCGACCTCGCAGAAGCCGCGCCAGGTGCTGGACGCCCTGAGTGAGTACTACGAGCGCTACAACGCCAACGTCCACCGCGGGGTGCATGTGCTCGCCGAGGAGGCCACGGCGCTGTACGAAGGCGCCCGCGACAAGGTCGCCGAGTTCATCAACGCGCCGAGCCGCGACGAGGTGGTCTTCACCAAGAACGCCTCCGAGTCGCTCAACCTCGTGGCGAACATGCTGGGCTGGGCCGACGAGCCCTACCGCGTGGACCGCGAGACCGAGATCGTCATCACGGAGATGGAGCACCACTCCAACATCGTTCCGTGGCAGCTGCTCGCGCAGCGCACCGGCGCGAAGCTGAAGTGGTTCGGGCTGACCGACGACGGCCGTCTCGACCTCTCCAACATCGACGAGATCATCACGGAGAAGACGAAGATCGTCTCCTTCGTCCTGGTCTCCAACATCCTGGGCACGGTCAACCCGGTCGAGGCCATAGTCCGACGCGCCCAGGAGGTCGGTGCGCTGGTCTGCATCGACGCCTCGCAGGCCGCGCCGCACATGCCGCTGGACGTACAGGCCCTGCAGGCCGACTTCGTGGCCTTCACCGGCCACAAGATGTGCGGCCCGACCGGCATCGGCGTGCTCTGGGGCCGCCAGGAGCTGCTGGAGGACCTGCCTCCGTTCCTGGGCGGCGGCGAGATGATCGAGACCGTGTCGATGCACTCCTCGACGTACGCCCCGGCGCCGCACAAGTTCGAGGCGGGCACGCCCCCGATCGCCCAGGCGGTCGGTCTCGGCGCCGCGATCGACTACCTCAACTCGATCGGCATGGACAAGATCCTCGCCCACGAGCACGCGCTCACCGAGTACGCGGTCAAGCGCCTGGCGGAGGTCCCGGACCTGAGGATCATCGGCCCGACCACGGCCGAGGACCGCGGGGCGGCCATCTCCTTCACACTGGGTGACATCCACCCGCACGACGTGGGCCAGGTTCTCGACGAGCAGGGCATCGCGGTCCGTGTCGGCCACCACTGCGCGCGGCCCGTCTGCCTGCGGTACGGAATTCCTGCGACCACGCGAGCGTCGTTCTATCTGTACTCCACGCCGGCCGAGATCGACGCTCTGGTCGACGGGCTGGAGCACGTACGGAACTTCTTCGGCTGACGGGACGAGCGATCGCATGAAGCTGGATTCGATGTACCAGGAAGTCATCCTGGACCACTACAAGCACCCGCACGGGCGTGGTCTGAGGGATGGCGACGCCGAGGTGCACCACGTGAACCCGACGTGCGGCGACGAGATCACCCTCCGAGTGAAGTACGACGGTACGACGATCGAGGACGTCTCGTACGAGGGCCAGGGCTGCTCCATCAGCCAGGCCTCCGCCTCCGTCCTGAACGAACTCCTCGTCGGCAGGGAACTGGCCGACGCGCAGAAGATCCAGGAGACCTTCCTGGAGCTGATGCAGTCCAAGGGACGGATCGAGCCGGACGACGCGATGGAGGACGTCCTGGAGGACGCGGTCGCGTTCGCCGGTGTGTCCAAGTACCCGGCGCGTGTGAAGTGCGCCCTCCTGAGCTGGATGGCGTGGAAGGACGCGACGGCCCAGGCGCTGAGCGGAGCCGACGCCGAAAGGAAGACCGCATGAGCGACACCGTGGAGACGAAGCCGGCCTCGGAGGAGGAACTCCGCGAGGCCCTGTACGACGTCGTCGACCCCGAACTGGGCATCGACGTCGTCAACCTCGGCCTGATCTACGGCATCCACATCGACGACGCGAACATCGCGACGATCGACATGACCCTGACCTCGGCGGCCTGTCCGCTGACGGACGTCATCGAGGACCAGGCCAAGTCCGCCACCGACGGCCTCGTCAACGAGCTGCGCATCAACTGGGTCTGGATGCCGCCGTGGGGCCCGGACAAGATCACGGACGACGGCCGCGAGCAGCTGCGCGCGCTCGGGTTCAACGTCTGAGGTCCACCCGGCGTCGACGAAACGGCGAGGTCCGCCCGGACCTCGCCGTTTCTCGTGTTCACCCCAGACCGTCGACCAGCCGGAACGCCGAGTCCGCCCGGTACAGGTCGCTGCTCTGGTACCGGTCCAGCTTCAGCCGGAAGTTCTGGTGGCGCAGGAAGCGGCCCGGGTAGTTCACCGACTCCAGCATGACCGCGCCCGCGTGGGCGGAGGCACGGGGGCAGAAGGTGGCGTCCTGCGCGAACAGCCGGGAGCCGTCGTCGCGTTCGGCGCGCAGCAGGAAGTCGCGGTGCCGCAGATAGCCGCCGTCGGCCGTGGCGAAGGAGTAACAGGCGGCGTCCGCCAGCCCCTTGACCAGTCGGAACGTGGCGTCGCGGCGGGCCCCGGCCGAGCCGACCGGGTCGAGCCGCACGTAGCCGCCGCTGATGTGCCAGTAGCGGTCGGGGTAGTTGACGGAGCGGACGGACTTCCGCGCGGACGAGTTCTTCGAGTCGCCCGATCCGCCGCCCCCGCCACCACCTGATCCGTCGCCCGGCCCGTCGCCCGGTCCGTCGTGCGATCCGGAGTCCTTCGAGGACGCGGACGGCCCGGCGGAGGGTGTGGACGCCGCGCTGCCGTGGTGGCGCGCGGACGCGGCCGACGGTGATCGAACCGCCGTTGTTGGTGCGGGTGTAGGCGGCCGGCACGGTCGCGTCGCTGATCGTGACCGGCGAAGGCAGGCTGTTCCCGGTGGAGTTGGTGGTCCAGGACGCGCCGCTGAGCTCGGTGAGCGACTGGCTGCCGGCGCCGCTGTCCGGGTAGTACTCGGAGACCCTGCCGGTGACGGTCACGCTGTTGCCGACCGCGGTGTTCGGCGTCGTGGACCCCTTGTAGACGAAGATCGCGTCACTGGTCGCCGCGTTGCCGTCGCCGCTCGCGCTCTGGATCCAGAAGCCGCGCGAGGAACCGGTGGAGCGGACCGCGGTGACGATGCCGGTCGTGGTGACCATCGAGCCGTTGTAGGGCGAGATCCGGGTCGAGCCCTGGATCGCGGAGATCGTGTAGGTGGCGGCGTGCGCGGTGTGCGGGAGGGCGATCAGCGCGCCGGAGGCGAGCAGTCCCGAGGCCAGCGCGCGGGCGCCGAGCCCGAGCGTTCTGTCCATGCGCGTCCCTTCAACAGTCGGAAGAGCGAGGCAAGTTGGAGCCGGACGGACATGAGCGACTGGTCGCCGAGAGTTCTATGCGCTCAGCGTTACGGCCCGACGTACGGAGCGTGTTCCGGACATGTCGTCTACGCGCGTGGCACGTGGCGCCCGGTGCGGGTCCCCGACGAGTTCGCGCGAGCCCGGTGGGCAGACGGCACGCCCCTCGTTATGTACGCTTGTACACATGGGATACCTGTTGCTCGCCGGCGCCATCGCCGCCGAGGTGACCGCCACGACGGCGATGAAGTACAGCGACGGTTTCAGCAGGCTCTGGCCCTCCGTGCTGACCGCCCTCGGCTACCTCGTCTCCTTCGTCCTGCTCGCGCGGACCCTCAAGTCCCTGTCGATCGGTACGGCGTACGCGATCTGGGCCGGGGTGGGCACCGCGACGATCGCGGTGATAGGCCTGATGCTGTTCGGCGAGGGGCTGAGCGCGACCAAGGTCGCCGGTCTCCTGCTGATCGTCGCGGGCGTGGTCGTCCTCAATCTGGGCGGCGCCCACTGATGCCCCGGCGTTACGACCCGGAGCGGCGGCAGCGGATCATCGACGCGGCGATCCGGGTGGTCGGGGAGAAGGGCATCGCGGGCCTGAGCCACCGCTCGGTCGCCGCCGCGGCGGACGTCCCGCTGGGCTCCACGACATACCACTTCGCGACCCTCGACGAGCTGCTGGTCGCCGCGCTGCGGCAGGTCAACGAGGGCTTCGCCAAGGTGCTGGTCGAGTGGCTGCCGGAGGCCGGCCGCGGCGACCCGACCGACCTCGCGACGGACCTCGCCCGGGCGCTCGGGGAGTGGCTCGGCGGGGAGCGTACGGGCGTGGAGCTGGAGTACGAGCTGTATCTGGCGGCGCTGCGGCGTCCCGCGCTGCGACCGGTCGCGGCCGAGTGGACGGAGGAGACGGCGGCCCGCCTCGCCCACCGCACCGACGCGGCCACGGCCCGGGCGCTGCTCGCGTTGATGGACGGCATCTGTCTTCAGGTGCTGCTGACCGGCGCTCCGTACGACGAGGAGTACGCCCGCGAGATGCTGGCTCGGGTGATCCCCTGAACCCGCGCCCGGCACCTGAGACGCCCCCGGCACCGGTTCGCCCGCGCGAGCCCCGTCACGTTAGGTTTTCCCTCATGACCGACACGAACGCTCCCCGTCCCACCGGTGCCGTGGCCGCCGGCCTCGCCACCGTCGCCGCCGACGGCACCGTCCTCGACACCTGGTTCCCCGCTCCCGAGCTCGTCGCGGAGCCCGGTCCGTCCGGCACCGAGTCGCTCTCCGTCGAGCAGGCCGTGGAGCTGCTCGGTGAGGGCGCGGCGCAGGCGATCGGCCCGGACGCGCGCCGCAACGTCGAGGTGGTCGCGGTCCGCACGGTCATCTCCGCCCTCGACGCGAAGCCGATCGACGCGCACGACGTCTACCTGCGCCTGCACCTGCTGTCCCACCGCCTGGTCAAGCCGCACGGCCAGAGCCTGGAGGGCATGTTCGGCTTCCTCGCCAACGTCGCCTGGACCTCGCTCGGCCCGGTCGCCGTCGACGACATCGAGAAGGTTCGCCTGAACGCCCGCGCCGAGGGCCTGCACCTCCAGGTCACCTCGATCGACAAGTTCCCGCGCATGACGGACTACGTGGCCCCGAAGGGCGTCCGCATCGCCGACGCCGACCGGGTCCGCCTCGGCGCCCACCTCGCCGAGGGCACCACGGTCATGCACGAGGGCTTCGTGAACTTCAACGCGGGCACGCTCGGCACCTCCATGGTCGAGGGCCGTATCTCGGCGGGCGTCGTGGTCGGCGACGGCTCGGACATCGGCGGCGGCGCCTCCACCATGGGCACCCTGTCCGGCGGCGGCAACGTGATCATCTCCATCGGCGAGCGCTGCCTGGTCGGCGCCGAGGCGGGCGTGGGCATCGCGCTCGGCGACGAGTGCGTGGTCGAGGCCGGCCTCTACGTCACCGCCGGCACCCGCGTCACCATGCCCGACGGCCAGATCGTCAAGGCCCGCGAACTGAACGGCGCCTCCAACATCCTCTTCCGCCGCAACTCGGTCACGGGCGCGGTCGAGGCCCGCCCGAACAATGCGGTCTGGGGCGGCCTGAACGAGATCCTGCACAGCCACAACTGATCTTCGCCGGTCGTCGAGCGCCCTCCCGGGCCAGGTGGCCGGGAGGGCGCTCGTGTGTCGTGGGGCGGGGTCACAGGCCCAGGGAGATGGCCAGGCGGGTGAGCTCGGCGGTGGTGGTGATATCGAGCTTGGCGCGGATGCGGCGGAGGTAGGCGTCGACCGTGTGCTTGGAGAGGCCCATGGAGCGGGCCGTCTGCAGGTAGGTGCGTCCCGCGGCGATGTGCCGGAGAGTCTCCCGCTCACGCGGAGCCAGCGCGGTCTCGGCGGCTTCGGTGTGCTGCGTGGTGAGGGTGAGGCTCATGGGAATTCCTTCGACGGATCGGCTCGGGCCTGGCTGCTCGCGTCCTCGGAAGCAGGGGACTTAAGTCGGGTTAGTGGCTTATGTCCGCTTTAAGAAGCCTGGTCGGGAGACGTCATGGCGGTGTCCGCCGACTGTCACAGGCGTGTCACAGGGCCACGAACGCCGCCAGTGCCGCGAAGTCGTCCTCGCGCAGACCGATCCTGGGATTGACGTGGTGGAGCAGGGCCGGGCCGGGATGGTGGGCCCGCACATAGACCGTGTCGGCGGGGCTCTGCTCGTCGTCCACCCAGGCGAAGGGGCGGCCCTGCGCGTACGACACGATCGCCTCCGTCTTCCAGTGCACGCCGTCGGGACGCTCGGCGAACAGGCCGGTGCCGAAGTCGACGTACGGGAGGTCGGGCAGGCCGACGACCGGGGCGATCCAGCGGTTGGCCGCGTCCATCCAGGTCGTGGCCCAGCACAGCTCGTAGCCGAGCCGCAGCAGGGCCGGACCGTGGTCCGGGTTCAGCCAGACCCGCAGGGCGCGCCCGGGATGCAGGGCCACCCGGATCGTCGTATAGCCCTCCGGACGCCGCTCCGGCTTGGCCGCGTACGGGTTCAGGGGCCCGTCGACGTCGAGGAAGAGGAGGGGGCGGGCGTGGGGGTGGCTCACGGGGACAACGTACGACAGCGGGAGGGCGGGCCGGTCGGAATTTTCGGGGGCGGGGCGAGGGCGCTGATCACGCCGACGCGGTGCACTCCTCGTAGACCGCGAGCAGTCCGTTGATCGTCGCACGGGTGGCGGGTCGCAGCGGGGCGCGCAACGGGCCTGCGGGCAGGCCGAGTTCGGTCAGCAGGGCCTTGCTGGTGACCGCGCCCGGCAGGCCCCCGTCCATCATCGCCTCGATCAGCGGCGTCACCCGCCGCTGGAGACGGGCGGCACGGGCCGTGTCGCCGGCCGCGAACGCCTCCAGGATCTCCGCGATGCGGCGCGGTGCGACGTTCGCGACCGTGCTGACGCAGCCCGCGGCGCCCACCGCGTACAGGGCGAGGACGTGTTCGTCGCAGCCCGCGTAGTACGCCAACTCCGTGCGCGCCAGCACCTTCTGGGTGCCGAGGAAGTCGTAGGAGCAGTCCTTGACCGCCACGATCCGGGGGTGGTCGGCGAGCCGGATCATCGTCTCGGGCTCGATCCGGGTGCCGGTGCGGCCAGGGATGTCGTACAGCATCACCGGCACACCGCTCGCGTCGGCGACCTCGCGGAAGTGCGCCTCCACGGCCTCCTGCGGCGGCTTGCTGTAGTACGGGGTCACCACCAACACCCCGTCGGCGCCCGCCTTTTCGGCGGCGAGGGCCAGCTCGACGGTGTGTCGGGTGTCGGAGGTGCCGACGCCCGCGACGATCGGGGTCCCGTCGCCGACGGCCTCCCGGACGGCCCGGACCAGCTCCGCCTTCTCCGCGTCCGTCGTGGTCGGCGACTCACCCGTCGTGCCGTTGAGTACCAGACCGTCGCAGCCCTCCGCCACCAGCCGCCCGGCCAGCAGCCGGGCGCCGTCGAGGTCCAGCGCGCCCGCCTCGGTGAACGGCGTGATCATCGCGCAGAGGGTGCGGCCGAAGGGAGCGGTGGGACTGTCCGTGGTCGTCATGGGAGTAGTCTCGGCAGAGCCACCGTGAAGCTCCACTTAATTCTTCTAAGGAGTATTGGTAAGCGGTGCTGATTGATTGACTGATTGATTGGTTGTAGGCGGTCGGGTGCTCGGAGGTTCCAGGACGGCACCCGGACCCGATGGTCTCGGCGTGCCCGAACCGGTCGCGGAGGTCGCGTTGTTGCGGGCCCGCCCGGACTGGTTCCAGACCCGGCCGTCCCGGCTCGGCGGGCGCGGGACCGGGAGCGCCGACCAGGGCTAACGGTCTTTCTCCGGGGTACCCGGATGTTCCGGAACCGAGAGGAGGCGGAACACCGTGACCGGGACCACGGACCTGAGGCCCTCCGCCGACGGGCAGCCCTCGGTGGGCGATCTCGTCGGCCGGGCCACCGAACAGCTCTCGCGGCTCGTACGGCAGGAAGCGGCCCTCGCCAAGGAGGAGTTGGTCGAGAAAGGGCGGCGGGCCGGGCGCGGCGGCGGACTGCTGGGCGCCGCGGCCGCCGTCGGCTACGTCGGCCTGATCGTTCTGGCCGGCTCGGCCACCGCCGCCCTCTCCCTGACGCTGCCCGTGTGGGCCGCGGCGCTCGTCGTCGCGGCGGTGTTCTTCGTGGTCGCCGCCGTGCTGGCCGCGATCGGACGCGACCGGCTGCGCCGTGCCGCGCCACCCGCACCGCAGGAGGCTCTCGCGAGCGTCAGGGCGGACGTCGAGGAGATCAGGGAAAGGGCACACCGATGACGGACAAGACCCCACAGGGGCCGGGCGCGAAGGGCCCCGACGAACTGCGGGAGCAGATCGAGCAGACCAGGAACGAGCTCGGCGACACCGTCGAGGAACTGGCGGGGAAGGCGGACCTGAAAGGTCGTGCCCGGGCCCGGGCGGCCGACCTGTTGGACAAGGCCGACGCCATGACCGTCCAGCTGCGCGGCAGCGCGGCCCAGGCCGGCCACGCCGTACAGGACAGGGCGACCAGGGCGGGCCACGTGATGCAGGACAAGGCGGCTCACGCGGGCCACGCGGTACAGGACAAGGCGGCTCACGCGGGCCACGCGGTACAGGACCGGGCGACCCACGCGGGCCACACCGTGCAGGACCGGGCGACCCGGGCGGGGCACGCCGCCCAGGACAGGGCCGCCCGGGCGGAACGCACCGTCGAGGAGCACGCTCCGCTCCCGGTGCGCACCGCCGTCCAGTTCGGTATGCGGCATCCGCGCCCGGTGCTGCTCGTCGGGGCCACGAGCGCGGCGATCATCTGGACGGGCCTGCGGTGGCAGAGGCGCCACCGCCGCCGTCACTGAACCACGGACAATCCATGGACAATCCACGGACGACCCACTGACAACCCGCAGGCACCCCGCAGGCAACCCATAGACAACACGGCACGGCCCCCGCTCCACCAGCGGCCACCTCCCACCGAAAGTTTCACTCGCCTGGACAAAAAAAGTATTCGGTGGGACGGTGGACGCATGCTGGACGTGACCGTGATCGAGGACCCCGAGGCCGCAGCCGTCTCCCTGGACCCGACAAGGGCCCGGCTGCTCGCCGAGCTGGCCGCCGAACCCGCGTCGGCCGCGATGCTGGCCGGCAAGGTCGGGCTGCCCAGACAGAAGGTGAACTACCACCTGAAGGCACTGGAGCGGCACGGCCTGGTCGAGCTGGCCGGAGAGCGCCGCAAGGGCAACGTCACCGAGCGGCTGATGCGCGCGACCGCCGCGTCGTACGTCATCTCGCCGCTCGCGCTCGCCTCCGTGCAGCCGGACCCGAACCGCTTCCGGGACCAGCTGTCCGCGCGCTGGCTGCTCGCGCTCGGCGCCCGCCTGGTGCGGGACGTCGGCACGCTGATCACTGGCGCCACCAAGGCCCGCAAGGGGCTGGCGACGTACGCGCTGGACGGCGAGCTCCGCTTCGCCTCGGCCGCCGACCGGGCGGCCTTCGTCCAGGAGCTGACGGCGGGCGTGAGCGCGCTGATCCGCAAGTACGACGCCCCGGACGCGGAGGGCGGCCGGGACCACCGGATCGTCGTCGCCGTCCACCCCACGGTCAAGGACCAGCCCGCCCTCGATCCGGAAAAGTAGCGAGCAGGAGCCCCACCATGTCCAAGGAATTCGAGATCGTCCGCGAGTTCGAGGTCGACGTCCCGCCCGAGAAGGTGTGGGAGGCCGTCACCTCCGGATCCGGTGGCTACCTCTGGCCGATGGACCCGCCCGAGCCCCGGGAGGGCGGCAAGGGGCCCTTCGGGTCCACCGTCACCGCCTGGGACCCGCCCCATCGCTACACCAACCGCAGCGAGGACGTCGGATTCCCGACCCAGTCCCTCAACCAGCTCGACTACACCATCGAGCCCCGCGACGAGGGCCGCCGGGCCTGGGTGCGCTACGTGCACAGCGGCATCTTCACCGACGACTGGAACAACCAGTACGACGGCGCGAGCAAGCACACCAACTTCTACCTGCACACCCTGTGCGAGTACCTCACGCACTTCGCGCCCCGCCCGGTCACCTTCGTCCAGCTGAACGGACCCGAGGCCTCGCAGACCCCGCGGGCGCTCGCGGCCGTCGGCCACGCGCTCGGCCTGGCCGACGCCACGGCCGCGGGCACGAAGGTCGGCGCCCGAGGGCCCGGCGGGCGGATCCTGGACGCCGTGCTCGACTACCGCAACCCGTACTTCATCGGGCTGCGCACCGACAACGCCCTGATCCGCTTCTTCGGGCGCGGCCACTGGGGCGCGCCGCTCGGCATCAGCGTCCACGACTTCGCGCCGGACGCCGATGCCGAGGCGAACGAGACCGCCTGGCAGGCCTGGCTGAACGGGGTGTTCCACCAGGCCTGACCGCCACCGGTTACGGGTGGAAGCGCAGCACCTGCGGGTCGTGGTCGCTGATCTGGTCGTGGAACTCCGAGTTGATGTGCACGGAGTCGTAGTCGAAGTCGCAACCGCGCCGGACCGCCGGGCTCACCAGGATCTGGTCCAGGACCTGCTGGTTGCCCTGGTAGTCGTAGGTGTAGCGCTCGCTCCTGGGCAGCGACTTGATCGCCGACCACAGCTCGCCGTCACCTTCGAGGATCTTGGTGGTGTCGGAGAACTCGAAGTCGTTCATGTCGCCGAGCGCGATGACGTCCGCGTTCTTCTGGACGTCGAGGATGCTCTTGACGAACGCGTTGACCAGCGTCGCCTGCGCGTGGCGCTGGGTCTCCGAGCTGCGCGTCGGCGGCTGGTACTGCGAGGTCAGTGACTGGTCGCCGCCCTTGGAGTTCAGGTGGTTGGCGATCACGAAGACCGTCCTGCCACGGAAGACGAACTCCCCGGCCAGCGGCTTGCGGCTGGACTTCCAGGCCTCGTTGCCCGGCTCGATACGACCGGGAGAGGCCGTCAACTGGGCCTTGCCGTGCTCCTTGACGACCCCGACGGCGGTGGTGGAGTCGCCGCCCGCGCGGTCGGTGAAGGACACCCGCTCCGGGTTGAACAGGAACACCTGGCGGATGTTGCCGCCGGGTTCGCCGCCGTCCTGGTCGTTGACCGGGTTGATCGAGCGCCACTCGTACTTCGGGCCGCCGGCCGCGACGATCGCGTCGATCAGCTTGTTGACGGTCTCGCTCGCGTCGACCGTGCCGTCGTCCTTGGCGCCGTTGTTGTCCTGGATCTCCTCCAGGGACACGATGTCGGGCGACTTGAGGTTGTTCACGATCGCGGAGGCGTGCTCCTCGAAGGTGGCGTCGGACGGGTCGAGGTTCTCGACGTTGTACGTCGCCACCGCCAGCTCGCCGCGCGACTGCTTGCGGGTCGTCTCCCGCTCCAGGCCACCGCTCTCCAGCGTGCCGAGCTTGCTCGCGACGAGGGTGTAGCCGCCGAACTGGTTGAAGTCCAGCGGGCCGGTGGTGTCGCCGGCCAGGGTGTCGCCGACGTTCGCCTTCGGGAAGTCGGCGGTGGCGCCGAGCGACTGTATCTGCAGACGGCCGGTGTTCTGGGAGGTGTAGGAGCCGTACACCGTGCCGCCGCGGCGGTTGCGGTGCTCCCAGGGCTTCACGGTGACCCACAGCTCGGAGTACGGGTCGGTCCCGGTCACCACGCGGGTGTCGGAGACCTGGACGTTCATGCCCTCCAGGGACTCGTAGTAGTCCAGGGCGTACGCCGACGGGTCCAGGGCCAGCCCGTTGATCGAGCCGCTCGCCGCGGTGTCGCCGGACGGGGCGTAGACGTCCGGCACCGAGTCCTCGTCGATCACGGTGGGCGCGGGGACCGCGTTGCCGCTGGACAGGACCGTGATCGTCGGCTTGGTGATCTCGGTCACCGACTGGTTGCCGGACGAGGTGCCGCCCGGGACGTACTCGGAGACCGTGCCGGTGACCGTGACGGAGTCACCGACGGCGACCTTCGGGGTGGAGCTGGTGAAGACGAAGACGCCCTCACTGGTGGCCGGGTTGTCGTCCGGCGTCGTGTCCTGGATCCAGAAACCACGGGAGGAGCCGTAGGTGCGCGTGGCCGTGACGACGCCGGGGACGTCCGTCACCTTCTGGCCGGCGTACGGCGACATACGAGTGGTGCCCTGGATGTCGTGGATGCGCACGGAGTCCGCGTGTGCGGGCGAGGTGAGGGCAACGGTGGACGCTGCACTGCAGACGGCGGCGACGGTGAGCGCGGCGAGGCGCGCGGAAGACCTGCTCGGCAAGGGGATCCCTCCGGGGACATGCGTGAGCGCCGGGGCGAGGGTGGTCGGTCGAATTGGAGCGTGCATGACACGCGCTGAGGCGTGTGACACGCGTAGAAAGACAGTGAACAGTTGTCCCCCGACTTCTACGCGCGTCAATCTCCTGCCTGGAGGCGGGAGTTGTCAAGGTTTCGGCCATGTACGACTACCGACCGTGAGATGAACCGGGCGGCATGGGTGGAAATCCGTCTAGGCTGAGCGGCTGAGTCCTTTCACGGCCGCAAGGAGAACCAGCCGATGTCAGACAGCTCCCCCCTGCCGCCCGTACGGCTGCACCCCGAAGCGGAGCTGGCGCGCGCCGCGCTGTCCACGACCTTGCTCTCCCGGGCCGCCCGGCTGGCCCGCTGGGCCGGGCCCGAGACCCGGGTCGACGCCGGGGGCAGCCTGATCGAGGAGCAGCTGCCGGCCGCGGCCGAGCTGCTCGGACTGACCGGCGACCTCGCGGCCTCGCTCGCGAGCGAGGCCTGGCGCACAGCCCTGGACGCGGGCCTGGTCGAGATCGTCGACGAGGAGGCCGGGACCGTGGCGACGGCGGAGGACCTGGCGCTGCTCACCCAGGGTTCGCCGCACGATGTGCTCGCGGTGTGGCTCGCCGCGCTGGAGAGCGTGCTCGCCGACGCGAGCGTGCCCGATCTCGACGGGCTGGTCGAGGCGATGGACGCCGGTGGCGAGGTCGATTTCTCGTCACTCGACTGGGACCCCGAGGCGGAGGCCGACTTCCTCGACGGCGTGCTAGGCAATCTGTACCTGCTGACCGTGAGCGCGGACGGTCCCGGCGAAGGGCCGGTGCCGCTGCCCGCCCTCGCCGCCTCGATGATCGTGCCCGGCGACATGGGCGAGCCCACCAACGACGTGCTGGAACAGGTCTCCGACGCGATGATGCGCCTCGATGACCAGTTCCGGCTGCTGGAGCCGATCGGGCTCGTCGAGTACCAGCCGCTCGACGAGGAGTTGATGTCGGACGCCGAGGATGCCGAGGAGTCGTCCTTCGCGGTCGACGACACCGACGTCTCGCGCTACGGCATGGTCCGGCTCACCCCGCTCGGTGTGTACGGGCTGCGGGCGCGGCTGTTGGAGGCCGGGTTCGAGGCGCCCGCGGTCGGTGAACTCGCCGACAAGGGGGCGGACGTGCTGCTCGACGGGACCTCCGCGTTTCCGCCCGCGGCGGCGCACGCCGAGACCGAGCAGTGGCTGGCCCACCGCGAACCGCTGCTCGCCGCCCGCGAGTTGCTCGCCGCGGCCCGGGGCGGCGACGCCGGCGCGCCGCTGCGCAGGCTGCGCTGCCAGCAGGCGCTGTCGCTGGTCGGCATGGTGGCGGAACCCGCGCTGCGCGAGGTCCTCGACGACCCCGAGCTCGGCGGGCTGGCCCGCGTGTGGCTGAGCGAACGCGGCGCCTCCGACGTGCCGACGCCCTCCCAGGACCTGGTCTTCTGGCTGACCATCGACACTCTGGCCGCACAACTCGCGGCCGAGGGCAACTCCGAGGAACTCCAGGCCCTGGTGGAGGGCCTCGCGTCCCAGCACAGCGGCTTCTTCGCGGCCGCATGGCGAGTCGAACACCCCGCGACCGCGGACGTCCTGGAAGCAATGGGCCGCCTGCACCCCGACAAGCGGGTGGCCAAGGAGGCCCGCAAGGCCGCGTTCAAGGCCCGCTCACAGCAAGGGGGTTGAGACTGGGCGCGGCCGGGACCGAACGCCTTGGCGGCCCGGCGCCGCTGGGGCTGAGCGGCGCCGCCCGCCACGCTGTCGACGGGGCCGAGTGCCGGTGGGGTCGGGCGCGACGCCGGGGCTGGCCGTCGCGGCCGGGCGCCGCTGGGCCGAGCGCCGTCGCGGCAGGGTGCCGCTGGGCCGAGGGGTGTTGTGGTCGAGTGCTGCTGGGTGGGCGGGCGTTGTTGCGGCAGGGCGCTGCCGGGGCTGGCCGTCGCGGCCGGGCGCCGCTGGGCCGAGCGCCGTCGCGGCCGGGCGCCGCTGGGCCGAGGGGCGTTGTGGTCGAAGGGCCCGCAGGGGCGAAGCCTTGTCGCGCGTAAGCGCTGCTGGCGTCGAACCCCTCGTGGTGGAGAGTCGTCGTTCCCGAAGCGCCGCTGAGGCAGTACGTTTTCGCGGCTGAGCCCTGCTGTGGCCCGACGCCGTCGTGTTCCAACGCCGTCGTGGCCGACCGTCGTCGGTGGGGCTGTGTCCGCTTGCCGTGCTCCGGACTCCGGCAGGCCTGCCCGGACTGCCGTCGGCTTCGCGCTGGCCGGCTTGCCGCGACTCAGGCCAAGGCGCCTGGGCTCAGGCCGACGTCCTGGTTCCCTGCTGGTTTGCCCGGACTCAGGCCGACGTGTCTGGACTCGGGCCGACGCCCCGGACCCTGGTCGGCTTGCCCGGACTCAGGCCGACCTGCCTGGACTGTGGCTGACACCCTGGCCCCTGGTTGGCGAGCCCAAAGTCCTGCCGGCCTGCCGGCCAGCCCGCCCGGACTTCGGTCGCCGTACCGGGCGCCGGGTCGGATGAACCGTCGGGCCAGTCGGCGGAGCCAGGTCGCTTTGGGGTTTTGTGGGGGAGTGCATACGGGTTCATGGAAGCGGGGATGTTGAAGTCGCTCGGTGTTCAACTCCCGTTCAGGGGTGGGCGGGAGCGTTTCGTCGATTCGAGGTCGCCACCCTCCACGGCACTCCCACCGTCACAGGAGACACCATGTCGCTCACCCGCAGGGACTTCGCCAGGAAATCCGCGATCACCGGTGCCGGTGTAGCGCTGGCGGGCAGCGTCGGCGCCCTCGCCACCGCGCCGAACGCCCTGGCGTCCACGGACACCGAAAGCGCGGGCGAGGAGTCGGCGGCCGCCCACGGCGGAGTCGGCTACGGACCGCTGATCCCCGACCCGGACGGCATCCTCGCGCTGCCCGCCGGGTTCACGTACCGGATCATCACGTTCAGCGGCAGGACCAAGCTGGAGTCGGGTGAGTTCACCCCCTCCAACCACGACGGCACCTCCACCTTCGACGGGCCGCGCGGCGCCACCCTCCTCGTCAACAACCACGAGCTCAAGGGCCCCCGCGCCTCCTGGAAGTACCCGGTGCCGCTCACCGAGGGCCTGGTCTACGACCCCGCCGCCTCCGGTGGCTGCACGGTCGTCGAGGTCCGCCACGGCCACGTCGCCGAGTGGGTCGGCATCGCCGGCACCTCCACCAACTGCGCGGGCGGCAACACTCCTTGGGGCACCTGGCTCACCTGCGAGGAGACCGAGGACAAGGCCGGCCAGAACGGCATGACCAAGGACCACGGCTACGTCTTCGAGGTCGACCCGTCCGACCGGCGCGCCAACCGCGACCCGAAGCCCATCAAGGCGCTCGGCCGCTACGCCCACGAGGCCGTCGTCGTCGACCCCAAGCGCGGCCACCTCTACCTCACCGAGGACGCGGCCGGCCCCAACGGCCTGCTCTACCGCTGGACCCCGCCGCAGGACTTCTGCCACGGCCGCGGCAAGCTGCGCACCCTCGCCGACGACGCGGGTGCCCTCCAGGCCTTCAAGTGCTTCGACTCCGGCGGCCAGTTCGTCGACGACCTCTCCCGCGCCACCAAGATCGGCACGGTCTACGGCGTCGACTGGATGGACGTCCCGGACCGCGACGCGAAGACCACCTCCGTGCGCAAGCAGTTCACCGCCGACCAGGTCACCCGCGCCCGCAAGCTGGAGGGCATGTGGTGGGGCGACGGCGGTACCTACATCGTCTCCTCGTACGCCCGCACCGAGAGCCCCGTCCAGCACGACGGCGCGGTCTGGTTCTACGACCCCAAGCGCCGCACCCTCACCCTCAAGGTGCTCCTCGGCGTCAACGCGGACCCGGACAAGGACGGCGCCTTCGACGGCCCGGACAACATCACCGTCTCCCCGTACGGCGGCCTCGTCATCGCCGAGGACGGCGAGGGCGTCCAGCACCTGTTCGGCGCCACCGACAGCGGCCGCACCTACCCGATCGCCCGCAACGACCTGAACATCGGCACCGCACAGGAACCGGAGTACAGCGAGTTCACCGGCGTCACCTTCTCGCCCGACGGAAAGACCCTGTTCGCCAACATTCAGGACCCGGGCATCATGCTCGCCATCACCGGCCCCTGGAAGCGGCAGAAGCGCGGCTGAACTCCCGGCGGAATTTAATTCGTTCGCTCGTCCCGCGGTCCCCCTCCTAGAGTGATGCACGTCCAGGTGCGAAGGCAGGACCTACTTCCACTGCTAATGGGGAGGCCGCGGGTTCGAGTCCCGCCACCGGTACCACGTGCCGGTGTAGCTCAGAGGTCAGAGCACCAACCGTCGGTTCCGTCGACCTGAACTCTGGACACCACAACTTCATGCACCTCCCGGTGCGCGGGCGGCGGCTACTTCTTTCGCAGAATCCGAGCCGCGGCCGAATTGATCTCGGGAGGCGCAGCTCAAGGTGGGTGCCCGGTGCGCAGGCAGCGGTTACTTCATTGGATCGGGCGGTTGCGGGTTCGAGTCCCGTCATCGACTTCGGGTCGGTGTAGCTCAATGGGTAGAGCACCTGGAAAAGTCCGTCGCCGACCCCTGATCTCGGGCCCCCTCCTTTTGTTGCGCCTCTCTCCGAAACACGAATGAATTCGGGGGAATTCACGATGGCGCGATTCAACACCAAGGCCGCCAGGGCGCAGCCGACCTCGCGGGTCACGTCCACGGGGCGGGTGCTCCGTACATACCAGGGCGGTCGCGGTCATGAGCGGGACGCGCGCTCGGAGCTTTTTCTGCTCGCCGTCTCCAACTTCGTCTCGCAGCGGACCTTCTACGAGAGCGGCGCCGACCGCGACACCCGGTTCGCCCGGCTCCTGCGCGAGCTCGCCGTCACCGACCCGTCCTGGACGGCCGGACTGCTCGGCTGGCTGCGGGGCGAGGGCGGCATGCGGACGGCCTCCGTCGTGGGCGCCGCCGAGTACGTGCATGCCCGGCTGGCGGCCGGCGCCACCGACGGCCCGTCCAACCGGCAGGTCGTCGCCTCCGTCCTGCAGCGCCCGGACGAGCCCGGTGAGCTGCTCGCCTACTGGACCGCGACCTACGGCCGCAACATCCCCAAGCCCGTCAAGCGCGGTGTCGCCGACGCCGTACGACGGCTGTACCACGGCAAGTCGCTGCTGAAGTACGACACCGCGTCCAAGGGCTACCGCTTCGGCGACATCCTCAACCTGGTGCACGCGGCGCCGGACCCGGACAAGGCGTGGCAGGGCGAGCTGTTCCGGTACGCCCTCGACCGCCGGCACAACCCCGACACCGCCGAGCCGCCCGCGTCGAACCGGGTGCTCACCGCGCACCGCGAGCTGATGGCGGTGCCGGTCGAGGAGCGCCGGGCGGTGGTGACCGCGCCCGACGGAGCCGAGCGGCTCGCGGCGGCCGGGATCACCTGGGAGGCGCTGGCCGGATGGCTCCAGGGCCCGATGGACAAGACGGCCTGGGAGGCCGTGATCCCGTCCATGGGCACCATGGCCCTGGTCCGCAACCTGCGCAACTTCGATCAGGCCGGCGTCTCGGACGAGGTCGCGGCCCAGGTCGCGGCGCGGATCGGCGACCCGGCGGAGGTGGCGCGCTCGCGGCAGTTCCCCTTCCGGTACCTGGCCGCCTACCAGCACGCCCCGTCGCTGCGCTGGTCGTACGCGCTGGAGCGGGCGCTCGGTCACTCGCTGGCCAATGTGCCCGCGCTGCCCGGCCGCACGCTGGTGCTCATCGACCGCTCCGGCTCGATGTGGGCGCGGCTGTCGGACCGCTCCGAGCTCAACCGGGCCGACGCGGCGGCGATCTTCGGTACGGCGCTCGCGGTGCGGGCGGCGGACGCCGACCTCGTCGAGTTCGGCTCCACGAGCAAGCGGGTCAAGTTCCGCAAGGGCGAGTCGGTGCTGAAGATCCTGGGGCGCTTCGGCGACCTGGGCGGCACCGACACCACCGAGGCGGTGCGCCGGCATTACAAGAAGCACGACCGGGTGCTGATCGTCACCGACGAGCAGTACGCGTACCACCAGCACGGGGACCCGACCCACCAGGTCCCGGCCGACGTCCCGGTCTACACCTGGAACCTGGCCGGCTACCGGGCGGGCCACGGCCCGTCGGGCAAGGAAAACCGGCACACCTTCGGCGGCCTGTCGGACGCGGCCTTCCGGATGGTGCCTCTGCTGGAGGCGGCTCGGGACGCCGACTGGCCCTGGGCCGCCTGACCACAGGCGTGGCCCGCACTTCTACGGGGGGTGCGGGCCACTTCCCTTGCGTCTCGCGAGGTCCGGCTACAGGGCCTCGGATCCCGGCTTGACCATGTTCCGCACGGTGCGCGCCTTCACGAAGGAGCCCAGCGCGGTCATCTCCCACTCGCCGGAGTACTGGCGGATGAGCTTGGCCATCATCACGCCCGTCTGCGGTTCGGCGTTGGTGAGGTCGAAGCGGGCCAGTTCCTCGCCGCTCGCGCCGTCGATGAGGCGGCAGTAGGCCTTGGCGACCTCGGTGAACTTCTGGCCGGAGAAGGAGTTCACGGTGAAGACCAGGCCGGTGACGTCCTGCGGGATCCGGCCGAGGTCGACGGCGATCACCTCGTCGTCGCCCCCGCCCTCGCCGGTGAGGTTGTCGCCGGAGTGCTTGATCGCGCCGTTCAGGATGGTCAGCTTGCCGAAGTAGCAGCTGTCGATGTGGTTGCGCTGCGGGCCGTACGCGATGACGGAGGCGTCCAGGTCGATGTCCTTGCCGCGGAACGCGGGCTCCCAGCCGAGGCCCATGTGCACCTGGGAGAGCAGCGGGCGGCCGCCCTTGACGAGGGAGACGGTCTGGTTCTTCTGGAGGCTGACCCGGCCCTTGTCGAGGTTGATCTTCCCGGTGCCGGGCGCGGGGGCGGGCGGTGCCGGGGGAGCGGCTGGAGCCGGGGGCGTCACCGGTGCCTGCGGCATCGGCGGCGGGGCCATCGGCTGCGGCGGCGCGACCGGCTGCGGGGGAGCGACCGGTGCCGGGGCCGGCTCCTCCACCGTCACGCCGAAGTCGGTGGCGATGCCCGCGAGCCCGTTGGCATAGCCCTGGCCGACCGCGCGGGCCTTCCAGGCGCCGTTGCGCAGGTAGATCTCCACGACCACCAGTGCCGTCTCGGTGCCGAGCTGCGGGGGCGTGAACGTGGCCAGGACGCTGTTGTCGTCGGCGTTGCGGATCGTCGCCGTGGGCTCGATGCCCTGGAACGTCTGGCCCGCGGCGTCCGGGCTCGCGGTCACGACGATCTTCTCGATGCCCGGGGGCACGGCGGCGGTGTCGACCATGATCGCGTCGGGCGCCGCGCCCCCGCCCGAGCGGTAGGTCACGCCCGGACCCGTGGGCTGGTTGTAGAAGATGAAGTCGTCGTCGGAGCGCACCTTGCCGTCGGCGGTGAGCAGCAGGCTCGACACGTCGAGCCGCACCGGGGCGGCGACGTCCACCGTCACGCGGGCGGCGGACAGAGGGATGTTCGAGCCGGGGGTCATAGCTGTCATGCCGGGTGAACGAGCGGAGCCGCTTTACCGTTCCCTTACCCGGCGGCCAATCGGCTGACTTCGGCTCAGCGCGCGTTGCGGGGATGGTTGCGGGCGGAGCGCTCGTTGCCGCGCCGGTAGTTCCCGGTCCAGCGGGCCATCACGAGCTGCGGGTCTGAGGCGTCCACCTCGGCGAGGAACTGCGCGGCGCGCGCCCCGTTCAGGGTGGCCGCGGGGCGGTCGTGGTGGGTGATGCGTACGGTGCCGCTCGTGTGTGCTTCGTAGCGGAATCCCTGGGGGCGTGGCATGTCCGGGATGGTAGGGGGCCGGCGGCGGGCGGGCCCAGTGGTTTTCGCCCGCATCGCCCCTTCCTCCCGTCGGGGCCGTCACCGGTCACGGCACCACCACGATCTTGCGGCCCACCCCCGCCGCGAACCGGTCCAGCGCGTCCGGGTACCGCTCCAGCGGAATCCGGTCGCTGATGAAGACCTCCGGGTCCAGCACCCCGTTCGCGAACAGCTCCGCCGCCCGCTCGAAGCTGTGCAGCACCGCCATCGAGCCGGTGATGGTGATCTCCTGGTTGTACACGCGGTACGGGTCGATGGTCACCCGGGTCGCGTAGTCGGCCACTCCGAACTGCAGGAACGTGCCCGCCTTGGCCACCCGGTCCAGGCCGTCCTGGATCGCCGCCGCGTTGCCCGTCGCGTCGACGACCACGTCCCAGCCCTGCGGCCGGTCCAACTGGTCGGCGTTCTCGGCGCAGGCCGAGACACCGAGCCGCAGGGCCGTCTCCAGGCGGGACGGGTTCACGTCCACGACGTCCACGCTCGCCGCGCCGGTGCGCTTGGCCAGCTCCAGCATCATCAGGCCCATGGTGCCGGAGCCGTAGATCAGCACATGGGCGCCCAGCCGGCTGCGCAGCACGTCGTAGCCGCGCACCGCGCACGACAGGGGTTCGATCAGCGCCGCGTCCTGGGTGCGGATGTGGTCGGGCAGCCGGACGCAGTTCGCCACCGGCGCCAGTGCGTACCGCGCCGCTCCGCCGGCGGTGGTCACGCCGATCGCGGCCCACCGCTCGCAGAGGTTGTTGTGGCCGGTACGGCAGTAACGGCACTCGTAGCAGTACAGCGACGGGTCCACCGCCACCCGGTCGCCGACCGCGACCTCGGTGACCTGGCTGCCGACGCCGACCACCTCGCCCGCGAACTCGTGCCCGGGGACGATCGGCAGCTTGGGCGCGAACTCGCCCTGGAGGATGTGCAGGTCCGTGCCGCACAGCCCGCAGGCCGCCACCTCCACGACGACCTCGCGCGGGCCCGGCGTCGGGTCGGGGACCTCGGCGACGACGGCGCGGCCCACGGACTCGATGACGGCGGCCTTCATTTCACGGCTCCCAACGACAGGCCCTGGACCAGCTTGTCCTGGGCGGCGAACCCCGCGGCGAGCACCGGCAGGGAGATGACGAGCGACGCGGCGCACACCTTCGCCAGGAACAGGCCCTGGCTGGTGATGAAGCCGGTCAGGAAGACGGGCGCGGTCTCGGCGACCACGCCGGTGAGCACCCGGGCGAAGAGGAGTTCGTTCCAGCTGAAGATGAAGCAGATCAGGGCCGTGGCGGCTATCCCGGGCAGGGCGATGGGGGCCACGACCCGGGCCAGGATCGTCGGCAGCCGGGCGCCGTCCACCCGCGCCGCCTCGATCACGGCGACCGGGACCTCGGCGAGGAACGACTGCATCATCCACACCGCGATCGGCAGGTTCATGGAGGTGTAGAGGATGACCAGGAGCCAGACGTTGTCCAGCATTCCGGCGTTCTTCGCGAACAGGTAGACGGGCAGCAGGCCCGCCACCGCCGGCAGCATCTTCGTGGACAGGAAGAAGAACAGGACGTCCGTCCACTTCCTCACCGGCCTGATCGACAGGGCGTACGCGGCCGGCAGCGCCAGCAGCAGGACGAACAGGGTCGACACCACGGACGCCACGGTCGAGTTGATCAGCGCGGGCCAGGGGCTCGCGCCGCCGCCGGTGCCGAAGAACTCGCGGTAGCCGTCCAGGGTGAGGGAGGCGGTGAAGGAGGGCGGGTTGGTCGCCGCGTCCGGCTCGGAGTGGATGGACGTCAGCGCCATCCACGCGATGGGCAGGAAGAACAGGATTCCCGCCAGCCAGGCCACCAGGCCCAGACCGGCCCCCTTGCGACGGCGTACGGGTACGGCCATGGCGCTCATGCGCGGGACACCTCCTCGCGGAACAGCGACGACACCACCCGCAGGGCGAAGGTCGCGATGATGATGGAGCCGATGACCACGAGGACGCCCGCGGCCGAGGCGAGGCCGTTCTCGTGGGCCTGGTAGAAGCTCTGGTAGACGGTGTAGGGGAGGTTGGCGGTGCCCAGGCCGCCGGACGTGATCGTGAAGACCGCGTCGAAGTTCTGGACGATGTAGATCGAGCCCAGCAGGGCGCCGAGTTCGAGATAGCGGCGCAGGTGCGGGAGCGTGAGGTGGCGGAAGACCTGCCAGTCGTTCGCGCCGTCCACCCGCGCGGCCTCGATCTGCTGCTGGTCGCGGCTCTGCAGGCCGGCGAGCAGGATCAGCATCATGAAGGGCGTCCACTGCCACACCAGGGAGGCCTCGACCGCGAGCAGCGGGGTGCGGGAGATCCAGTCCGGCTGGGGGCCGCCCACATAGTGCAACAACCCATTGAGCAGGCCGTATTCAGGGTTGTAGAGCACATGCTTCCAGAGCAGGGCCGCGGCCACGGGCACCACCAGGAACGGGGCGATGAGCAGCGTGCGCACCACGCCCCGGCCGCGGAACCTGCGGTCCAGGAGCAGGGCGAGGGCGAGGCCCAGGACCAGGCTGACGAGCACCACGGCCACGGTGAGCAGCACCGTCGTCCACACGGAGTGGCGCAGGTCGGTGTCGGTCAGGACCTGGTGGTAGTTGTCGAGGCCGGCGAAGTGACGGGCCTTGGGGTAGAGGGCGTTCCAGTCGAAGAAGGAGATCACCAGCGTGGCCACGAACGGCAGCTGGGTCACGGCGATCATGAACAGCAGGGCGGGCAGCAGCGGGGCCCGGGTGGCCCAGGCGCGCAGGCGGGCCGAGGGCTGCCGCGGTGTCCGTACGGACGGGGTGGCGAGCGGGGCTGTCGTCGTGGCGGTCATCGTCCCTCGTACTCCTTGGAGATGTTCTCGGCGAGTCGCTGGGACTTCTTCAGGGCCGCGTCGACGGACTCGCGTCCGGCGATGGCCGCGCTGATCTCCTGGGAGACCTTGGTGCCGAGGTCGGTGAACTCGGGGATGCCGACGAACTGGATGCCGGGCGCGGGGCGCGGCTGCACGCCGGGGTCGCCGGGCCGGGCGTTCTCGATGGCCTCCTTGGTCATGTCCTGGAAGGCGGCCGCCTCCTTGCGGTAGGCGGCGTTGGAGTACGTCGACGCGCGCTTGCCCGCCGGGACGTTGGACCAGCCGCTGGTGTCGCCGACCAGCCGCTCGTACTCCTTGCCGGACGCCCAGGACACGAACTTCCAGGCCTTGTCGGGGTTGCGGGAGGCCTTCTGGATGCCCCAGGCCCAGGTGTAGAGCCAGCCGGAGGACCCGGTCCTCTCGACGGGGGCGGGGGCGTAGCCGAGCTTGCCCTTGACCGGGGAGCCTGCCGCCTCCAGCAGGCCCGCTGCGGAGGTGGCGTCGTACCACATGGCGACCTTGCCCTGGGTCATGTTGTTGAGGCACTCGGCGAAACCGGACTGGGCCGCGCCCGACTCTCCGTGCTCGCGGACGAGGTCGACATAGAACTTCGTCGCCTTTTGGAACTCGGGGGAGTCGAGGCGGGCCTTCCAGTCCTTGTCGAACCAGGTGCCGCCGAAGGTGTTCACGACGGTGGTGAGCGGCGCCATCACCTCGCCCCAGCCGGGCAGTCCGCGCAGGCAGATGCCCTTCATGCCGGACTCGGCGCCGTCCGCCCTCGCCGCGAGGTCGGCCACCTGGGTCCAGGTCGGGTGCGCGGGCATCGTCAGGCCCTTCTCGGCGAACACGTCCTTGCGGTACATCAGGAAGGACGACTCGCCGTAGAAGGGCTGCCCGTAGAGCTTGCCGTCGTCGCCGGTCAGGGACTGGCGCATCGGCTTGAGGACGTCCTGTTCGTCGTACGCCCGGTCCTTGGCGACGTACGCGTTCATGTCGTGCAGCCAGCCGTTGCGGGCGTAGATGGGTATCTCGTAGTTGCTCAGGGTCGCCACGTCGTACTGGCCGGCCTGGTTGGCGAAGTCCTGGCTGATCTTGTCGCGGACGTCGTTCTCGGGCAGGACGGTGAAGTTGACCTTGATGCCGGTCTCTTCGGTGAAGTGGGCGGCGGTGAGTTTCTGCAGCTCGGTCATCTGCGGGTTGTTGACCATCAGCACGTTGATGGAGTCGCCGCCGGAACCGGACCCGCCCGCCCCGGCCCAGCAGCCGGTGAGCAGCGGGGCGAGCAGCGTCGCTGCGGTGGCCATGGCGAGCGTGACTCGCGGCCTCCGTCGGCTCTGGGTGCGCATGGATCGCTCCTGGATGTATGGGGCATAAGGGGCATCGCGTGATGTGGAGCACCCCGGGAGAGTGCCGTCGTACGAGATTCAGACCCGGATGACCTGCGGACCCAGCAACGAGTACCGGTGGGCCTCGGTCGCCGGGAGCAGCGTGCTCGTCACGATCGCCTCCAGCGTGCCGATCTCGGTGAACCGACAGAAGCTGACCGCCCCGAACTTGGTGTGCACGCCCGCGAAGACGGTGCGCCGCGCGGCCCGGACGGCCTGGGCCTTGACCTCGCTGACCGCCGGGTCGGGGGTGGTCAGACCGTGCTCGCGGGAGATGCCGTTGGCGCCGATGTAGGCGAGGTCGACGACGAAGCCGGCCAGCATCTTCGTCGTCCAGTGGTCGACGGTCGCCAGCGTGCCGGGGCGGACCCGGCCGCCGAGCAGCAGCACCGAGGTGTTCTCGGCCTCGGCGAGGGCGCCGGCGACCGGCAGGGACGCGGTGACCACGGTCAACGGCCGGTGCGTCGGCAGGGCCTCGGCGATGAGCTGCGGGGTGAAGCCCTCGTCGACGAAGACGGTCTCCGCGTCCCCGAGCAGCTCGGCCGCGGCGGCGGCGATGCGGCGCTTCTCGGGGACGTGGCTGGTGGCGCGGAAGGCGAGCGTCGTCTCGAACCCGGCGCTCTCCACGGGGTAGGCGCCGCCGTGGGTGCGGCGCACCAGGCCGTGGTCCTCCAGGGCGCGCAGATCGCGCCGGATGGTCTCCTTGGCCACGCCCAGGCTGTCGGCGAGCGTGGTGACGTCGACGGCGCCGGTGGCGCGCGCGGCCAACACGATCTCGCGCTGGCGTTCTTCCGCCGTCCTGGTGCTCATGTCGTCACCCGCTTCCCTGTGGAGCTGCCCGTTCGGGCCATGGGGGAAGTTCTACAGCGGGCGCGCGGCGCTGACCAGGTCTGTTCCTCGTTCGATACTGCCCGTGTCTGCCCGTTTGCCGAGCGCTGTGCCGGGCTCGGACCTGCGCCGCTGCCCCGGCCGGGGTGGGATCGGGCAGCGCGGATGCCCGAATGGGGCGGCGGGCGGGCCCGTTTGGGTGCCCGCCCGCCGTCGCAAGTGATCGTTTCCGCCGCGCCCGCCCGTGTCGGTCGGATGCCGGCCGGGTCAGTGCGGCCAGATCGGCGGGTCGGTCACGAAGTGCCCGCCCAGGTGGCTGTGCGCGGGGTTCTGCGGGTCCAGCTCGCCCTGCTCGGCGATCAGCTTCTCGGCGTACGGCTCGGAGTCGTCCCGCGGCTCGTAGCCGAGCGCCCGCGCGGTCGTCAGGTCCCACCACAGGCGGGTGTTCGCGGAGGAGCCGTAGACGACGGTGTGGCCGACGTTCTCGGCGGTGAGCGCCGCGTGGAAGAGGCGGGCGCCGTCGCCGGGACTCATCCACACCGAGAGCATCCTGACGCTGGTCGGCCGCGCGAAGCAGGAGCCGATGCGCACCGAGACGGTCTCCAGGCCGTGCTTGTCCCAGTAGAGCTGGGCGAGGTCCTCGCCGAAGGCCTTGGACAGGCCGTAGAAGGTGTCCGGGCGGCGCGGGGTGTCGATCGGGATCAGCGGGTCGGCGCCGCGCGGGGCCGGGGTGAAGCCCACCGCGTGGTTGGAGGAGGCGAAGACGATCCGCCCGATCCCCTCCTCGCGGGCCGCCTCGTACAGGTTGTACGTGCCCTCGATGTTCGCCCGGAGGATCTTCTCGAAGGGCGCCTCCAGGGAGATGCCCGCGAGGTGCAGGACCGCGTCGACGCCCCGGACGGCCTCGCGCAGGGCTCCCCGGTCGCCGAGGTCCGCCGTGATCGCGTCCGCCTCGCCCTCGACGGGGCGCACGTCGAACAGGCGCAGCTCGTAGCCGTACTCCGGGAGCAGGTCCCGCATCAGGGTGCCGAGCCCGCCGGCGGCGCCGGTGAGCAGAACGGTGCGGGGAGCGGGCATCCTCAGTCTCCATCCATGGACGGAATTCACATCCGCAGACACGCTAGGGAGCGGTGACGTGCGCAGTCAAGGGTGACGCGGAGCGGGGAAATCCGCCGCCGTGTTGCTCGTTTGCGTGCTTGACCCGCCCTGATGGGCGACCGTAGCGTGGTCGCGTTCAGAAATATGGACGCCGATCAGAGACATGCACCGATTGGGAGCGCTCGTGACGCCAGCCCCTCTCGCCGCCCGACTATGTGCCCCGAGCGGGCCGCTGTTCTTCCCGGTCACGGCCTACGGCCACGACGGCGCCGTGGACCTCGACGTCTACCGCACCCATGTGCGCCGGGGCGTCGAGGCCGGGGCCGCCGCCGTGTTCGCCTGCTGCGGCACCGGGGAGTTCCACGCGCTGCTGCCCGAGGAGTTCGAGGCCTGCGTACGGGCGGCCGTCGAGGCGGCCGAGGGGCGGGTGCCGGTCGTCGCCGGCGCCGGGTACGGCACGGAGCTCGCCGTCCGGTACGCGTGGCTCGCACGGACCGCCGGCGCCGACGGGCTCCTCGCCATGCCGCCCTACCTCGTGCACGCCGGGCAGGAGGGCCTGCTGCGGCACTACCGGCAGCTGGCCGGGGCCACCGACCTGCCGCTGATCGTCTACCAGCGCGACAACGCCGTGTTCACCCCGCACACCGTGGTCGAGCTGGCGCGCACGCGGGGGATCATCGGCTTCAAGGACGGCCTGGGCGACCTGGACCTGATGCAGCGGATCGTCAGCGCCGTCCGCACCGAGGCCCCCGGCGACTTCCTGTACTTCAACGGACTGCCCACCGCCGAACAGACCCAGCTCGCCTACCGCGCCCTCGGCATCACCCTCTACTCCTCCGCCGTGTTCTGCTTCGCCCCCGAGATCGCCCTCGCCTTCCACCGCGCACTGGAGAACGGCGACGAGAACACCGCGCACCGTCTGCTGGACGGCTTCTACCGGCCCTTCGTCGAACTGCGCGCCCAGGGCCGCGGCTACGCCGTCGCCCTCGTGAAGGCGGGCGTACGGCTGCGCGGCCTCGACGTCGGCGAGGTACGACCTCCCTTGCACGAGCCGAGCGAGGATCATGTGAAGCAGCTCGCTCAGCTCGTCGAGCGCGGGTACGCGCTGCTGGAGGAGGACGCATGAAGGCCTCGGCATTCGTCTATCCCTGGGACGTCAACGGCGACCCGGAGGCACCCGCGCGGATCGCCGCGCTCGGCGTGGACCAGGTGACCCTGGCCTCCGCCTACCACTCCACGCGCGCGCTGACCCCGCGCCACCCCCGCCACCGCATCGTCACCGCCGAGCACGCGGCCGTGCTCTACCTCGCAGACGACCGCTGGGCGGACCGCGCCCTGCGCCCGTACCCGGCCGGCAACTGGGCCCCCGGAGACGCGTACGGCGAGGCGGCCGAGGCGCTCACGGCGGCCGGCCTCGACGTGCACACCTGGGTCGTCCTCGCGCACAACTCCCGGCTGGGCACCGAACACCCGCAGACCTCCGTCGTCAACGCCTACGGCGACCGCTACCCGTGGGCGCCGTGCATCGCGCAGCCCGCCACGCGCGCGTACCTGCTGGACCTGGCCGCCGAGGCCGCCGTACGGCCCGGCGCGCGCGGCACGGAGCTGGAGTCCCTCGGCTGGTACGGGCTGGCGCATCTGCACGCCCACGACAAGACCGCCGGGGTGGGTCTCGGGGACGTCGGCCAGTACCTGATGTCGCTGTGCTTCTGCCCTGCCTGCGGCGCGGGCTACGCGCAGATCGGCCTGGACTCCGGGGAGCTGTCGGCCGCCGTGCGCACCGCCCTGGAGCCGCTGTGGCGGGGCGCCCCCGACGACGGGGGCTGGGCGGCGGTGGAGAAGCTGCTCGGCGAACCGGCGGCCGCGGCCACGCGCGCGTGGCGCGACGAGACCGCCCGCGGTCTGCAGGCGGACGCCGTCGCCGCGGTCCGCGCCGCCGCGCCCGACGGCTTCCAGGTGCTGCTCCACGCGGACCCGGTCTCCTACCACTGCGGCGCCAACGCGGGCGTGGACCCCGCGCACGCCCTGTCCGTGGCGGACGGCGTGGTCGTGCCCTGCACGGGCGGGCCGGACCTGCTCACGCCCTTCGCCGAACGGGCCCGCGAGGACACCGTGCTGGCCGCCAACCTCACCGTGGTCTCCGGGCTGGGCGGCAGCCCCGGCACCCTGGCCGCGGACGCGGCGCGGGCGCGCGACCTCGGCGCGACGGAACTGCGGCTGTATCACGCCGGGTTGGCGTCGGACGCGGACCTGTCGGCGGTACGGGAGGCGCTCGCCGCGCTCTGAGCCAGGACGGTGGCCGTCACGAGGAGCGCGAGGCCGAACAGGGCCGGCAGCAGCCGGTGGTCCACCGCGTCGACCAGGCCGGCGCCGAGCGCCAGACCGATCACGTTCGGCGTGAAGAGCAGCGTGCCGGCGGTCGCGCTCACCCGGCCCAGCAGCGGCCCGCGGAGGGCCTGACCTACGAACCCGACCCCGCCGCCCTGGAGGCGTCCTACGGCTTCCTCCGCGCCGCGGCCGACCCGTCCGGCAACGGCCCCTTCGGCCCCGCCGTCCCGGTCCCCGCCGACGCCCCTCTCCTGGCCCGCGCACTGGGTCTGAGCGGCAGAAACCCGGAGTGGAAGCCGTAGCCGACCCGGCCCGGCGGCCACCCGCACCGCCGCGTCCGTCCCGCGCCCGCGGGCTCCCCGCCGCCCGGCCGGCCCGGCGGTTCGATTTCCGGCGTGATCAAGTGCGCGGCGACATTACGCTCCCCGCATGCACCTCACGCTCACCGTCCTCGGCACCGCCTCCCCGCACCCCCGGCCCGGTCGCCCCTGCTCCGGGTACCTGCTGCGCGGCGGCGGCGCGGAGGTGTGGGTGGACGCCGGGCCCGGCACGTTCGCCGAGCTGCAGCGGCACACGGACCCCGCCCGGCTCACGGCGATCTGGATCTCGCACCTGCACGCCGACCACAGCGCCGACCTGCTCGCCGCCGCCTACGCCTTCGCGTTCGGCGGGCTCACCCCGGCCGCACCGATCCCCGTCTACGCCCCGCAGGAGTGCGCGCGGCGGCTCGCGGGCTTCTTCGGCAAACCGGACCTGGACTTCCTGAGCGGCATCCTCGACTTCCGCCCCTTGTTCGACGGCCACACCGTCCAGCACTGGAACCTCCGCCTCACCACGCGCGCCGTCCGCCACGGCATCGAGGCGTACGGCCTGCGCGCCGAGTCCCAGGGGAGCGTCCTGGCGTACTCCGGGGACAGCGGTCCGTGCGCCGCGCTCGTCGAGCTCGCCGCCACCGCCGACGTGTTCCTGTGCGAGGCGGACATCGACGAGCATCGCCAGGGCGAACAGGTCCATCTCACCCCGGAGGACGCGGGCCGCATCGCCCGCGAGGCGCACGTACGGGAACTGCTCGTCACCCACGTCGGCCCCACGCTGGCTCCTCAGACGGCGACCGCCCGGGCCGCGGTGGCCTTCGGCCGGCCCACCGACACCGCCCGGGAGGGCGACACCAGGGTCATCTGATCCCGGCCGCACCTCCTCGGGCGGCCTTTGTCAGAAGCATTGACGGGACACGGGGCCGCTCCTACCTTCGACGCGTCGTACTTCATACGTCATATATGAGACGCGATACGTGAGGCGCGCATGACCTCTGTGCCGACACCGACTCCGACACCGATCCCGTCCCGGACGCAGTTCGTGCTGGACGCGATCAAGCACCGCATCCTCACCGGACAGCTGCCCCCGGGCCAGGCCCTGGTCGAGACCGAGCTCGCCGCACAGTTCGGGGTCTCCAAGACCCCGGTGCGCGAGGCGCTCAAGACCCTGGCCGGGACCGGACTGGTCGTGATGAGCCAATACAAGGGCGTCACCGTGCGCAGGGTGGACGCGGACATGGCACGCGAGGTCTACGACGTCCGGCTGCTCCTCGAACCCGAGGCGCTCCGGCGCGCCGTGCGCCGCGGAGCCTCCCTGGACGCCGCCCTCGACGCGCTGACCCGGGCCGACGCGGCCACCGACACCGCCGAACGCTCCCTGGCCAACCGGGAGTTCCACCGCGCCCTCTACCTCCCGTGCGGCAACCCGCTGCTCGGCCGGATGCTCGACGAGGTCCGTGACCAGGCCGCCCTCGTCTCCACCGTCGCCTGGGCCGCCGAACCGTCCTGGGAGCGGGAGGCCGACGAGCACCGGGAGATCCTGCGGCTCGCCCTGGAGGGCGACGCGGACGGCGCGGCGGAGGCGCTGCACGCCCACATCGCGTCGTTCGTCCGGCGGGCGTTCCCGCGGGCCTCCGACGAGCCCCGAGCGGAGGAGGGGCATAGGTGAGCGGCGTGACGTTCGAGACCCAACGGGCGGCCCTGGCCGAGGTGGTGGCGATCCCGGTGACCCCGTTCGCCGCGGACGGTACCGTCGACCGGGACGTCCACCGGGCCCTGCTGCGCAGACTCCTCGACAGCGGCGTCACCACCCTCACCCCCAACGGCAACACCGGCGAGTTCTACGCCCTCACCCCCGAGGAACGCCGCCTCGTCACCGAGCTGACCGTCGACGAGGCGGGGGACCGGGGCACCGTCCTCGTGGGCGTCGGCCACGACGTCCCCACCGCCGTCGCCTCCGCCCGCCACGCCCGCGAGCTCGGCGCGCAGTTGGTGATGGTCCACCAGCCCGTCCATCCGTACGTCGCGCAGAGCGGCTGGGTCGACTACCACCGCGCGATCGCCGCGGCCGTCCCCGAACTGGGCGTCGTCCCGTACATCCGCGACGCCCAGCTGCCCGGCGCCCGCCTCGCCGAGCTCGCCGACGCCTGTCCGAACGTCATCGGCGTCAAGTACGCGGTCCCGGACGCCGCCCGCTTCGCCGCCTTCTCCCGGGACGCGGGTCTCGATCGCTTCGTGTGGGTCGCCGGTCTCGCCGAGCCGTACGCCCCCTCGTACTTCTCGGCGGGGGCCACCGGCTTCACCTCCGGGCTCGTCAACGTCGCCCCGGTCGTTTCGCTGCACATGATCGAAGCGCTTCGATCCGGCGACCACCCCGCCGCCATGAGGGTCTGGGAGCGGATCCGCCGCTTCGAGGAACTGCGCGCCGCCAACGGCTCCGCCGACAACGTCACCGTCGTCAAGGAGGCCCTCGCCGCCCTCGGCCTGTGCCGCCGCGAGGTCCGCCCGCCCAGCGGGCAACTGCCCGAGGACGCGCGCGCGGAGGTCGCCGCCATCGTCGCGGGATGGCCGACATGACGACCGACAGGAAGGCAAGGAAGGCCAAGAATGACAGGAATGACAGGAATGACAGGAATGACAGGAATGACAGGAAGCAAGGGGCGGAGCTCAGAAGCCACCAGTGGTACGGCACCGACGGACTGCGCTCCTTCAGCCACCGCGCCCGCACCCGCCAGCTCGGCTATCTGCCCGAGGAACACCTGGGCAAGCCGGTCATCGCGATCCTGAACACCTGGTCGGACATCAACCCCTGCCACGTGCACCTGAGGGACCGGGCCCAGGCCGTCAAACGCGGGGTGTGGCAGGCCGGCGGCTTCCCGCTCGAATTCCCGGTCGCCACCCTCAGCGAGACCTTCCAGAAGCCGACCCCGATGCTCTACCGCAACCTGCTCTCGATGGAGACCGAGGAGCTGCTGCGGTCCTACCCGGTCGACGGCGCCGTCCTGCTCGGCGGCTGCGACAAGTCCACGCCCGCCCTGCTCATGGGGGCCGCGAGCGTCGACCTGCCCACGGTGTTCGTGCCCGCCGGGCCGATGCTGCCGGGCCACTGGCGGGGCGAGGTCCTGGGCTCCGGCACCGACATGTGGAAGTACTGGGACGACAGGCGCGCCGGCCTCATCGGCGACTGCGAGCTGGCCGAGCTGGAGAGCGGCCTGGCCCGCTCGCCCGGCCACTGCATGACCATGGGTACGGCCTCCACGCTCACCGCCGCCGCCGAGGCGCTCGGGGTGACCCTCCCGGGCGCCTCCAGCATCCCGGCCGTGGACTCCGGGCACGAGCGGATGGCCGCCGCGTCGGGCCTGCGCGCCGTCGAACTGGTCCACCGGGACCGCAGGCTGTCCGAGATCCTCACCCGCGAGGCCTTCGAGGACGCGGTCACCACGGTCCTCGGGCTCGGCGGCTCGACCAACGCCGTCATCCATCTGATCGCCATGGCGGGCCGCGCGGGGGTGCGGCTCACCCTCGACGACTTCGACCGCGTCGCCCGCACGGTCCCGGTCCTCGCCAACGTTCGCCCCGGCGGACGGACGTACCTGATGGAGGACTTCCACTTCGCGGGCGGACTGCCCGGGTTCCTCTCCCGCATCACCGACCTGCTCCACCTGGACCGGCCGACGGTCTCGTACGACACCCTGCGCGAGCAGCTCGCCGGCGCCCGGGTGCACCACGACGACGTCATCCGGCCCCGCGACAACCCGGTCGCGAGCGAGGGCGGGGTCGCCGTCCTGCGCGGCAACCTGTGCCCGGACGGCGCGGTCATCAAGCACATCGCCGCCGAGCCGCACCTGCTGCGGCACACCGGTCCGGCGGTCGTCTTCGACGACTACTGGACCATGCAACGCACCATCGACGACCCGGGGTTGGACATCACCGCCGACAGCGTGCTGGTCCTGCGGGGCGCCGGTCCCAAGGGCGGCCCGGGCATGCCCGAGTACGGCATGCTCCCCATCCCGGACCACCTGCTCAGGCAGGGCGTGCGGGACATGGTGCGGATCTCCGACGCCCGGATGAGCGGCACGAGTTACGGCGCCTGCGTGCTGCACGTGGCGCCCGAGTCGCACGTCGGGGGACCGCTGGCGCTGGTGCGCACCGGCGACTCCATCACCCTGGACGTCCAGGCGCGCACGCTGCGACTCGACCTGGACGACGCGGAGCTGGCGCGCAGGCGGGCCGACTGGACGCCGCCGCCCGCCCGTTACGAACGCGGCTACGGTGCGCTCTACACCGAGCAGATCACCCAGGCCGACACCGGCTGTGACTTCGAGTTCCTGGCACGACCGGGCAAGGTGCCGGACCCGTACGCCGGCTGAACACTCGGCTCGACTCCATATCGATCACGCAAAAGGTCTCGCGCTACCCCGGGTGACGCGCGTAGAAAACCTGTCATGCATAAATCACTTCGCATCGCGGCGGCCACCGCCGCCTGTGTCCTCGCCGGAGGAGCCCTGTACGGCGCCGGCGCGGCAACCGCCGACCAGCGGACGGCGAACTCCACCCACGAGCCCTACAACATCGGGCAGTTGGTGAAGGACATCGACACGTACTACGGCACCACCGCCGACAGCAACGGCGTGTACCAGGCGTCCCCGGACAGCCCGTACGCCAAGGACCTCGCGCGCCTCGACGCCGACGCCAAGCGCTACATCGACCGCGCGGCGCGCAAGGCGCTGCACCGGGGCGAGAAGCCCGCGGTCGTCTTCGACATCGACGACACGCTGCTGCTCAGCCTCGACTACGAGAAGAAGACCAACTACACGTACAACGGCACCACCTGGGCCGAGTACGTGGCCAAGGCCGACCGTCCGGCCGTCTTCGGCAGCCCGGAGCTGGTCCGGTACGCCGAGTCCAAGGGCGTCGAGGTCTTCTACAACTCCGGCCTGAAGGAGTCCCAGCGCTCCGCCGCGGTCGAGAACCTGAAGAAGATCGGTGTCGACGTGAACCTCGACGCCGACCACATGTTCCTCAAGGATGCGGCCAACCCGCCGTCCTACCTGGGCGACTGCGCCACCCCGGGCACCTGGAACTGCACGACCGTGCAGTACAAGGGCGGCACCCGCGAGCACATCGAGGACGACCTCGGGTACGAGATCATCGCCAACTTCGGCGACCAGTACTCGGACCTGGACGGCGGCTACGCCGACCGGACCTACAAGCTGCCGAACCCGACGTACTTCGTGAGCTGACCCTCACGCGTCGATGACGAGGAACGCCCCCACCGGTGGTCACCGGTGGGGGCGTTCGCTCGCCGGTCGAGGGGGGCTCTGACCGGCGATGCCGGCTGAGGGGGGCTCAGACCGGCGATACCGGCCGAGGGGGGCTCAGGCCGGTAGATCGGGCTACTGGAAGAGACGCTGAAAGGGGAGGTGAGGTTGTGTCCCCGGTGCGAATCCGTGGTGCGGGTGTTCGAGTCGCTTCACCGGGGTGAGCCGTACGCGGATCCGGCCGACGTAGGGAAAGCCGAACCCGATTCCGTAACACGGAGAAAACCTGAAACCGGTTCAACGGGGGAACAATCCAGCCAGCATCCGCACCCGAACACTCAGGCGACGAGGAGGACGACCATGTCCGAGACGCAGAAGGTGGACGACCGGCCAAGTGCCGCGCCACCCCAGGCAGGCGCCGTAGACCGGTACTTCAAGGTCTCCGAACGGGGATCCAGTTTCGGCCGGGAGATACGCGGCGGCTTCGCCACGTTCTTCACCATGGCCTACATCCTTGTCCTGAATCCGATCATCCTGGGCAGCGCCAAGGACAAGTTCGGCCACTCCCTCGACACCGGCCAACTGGTCACCGCCACCGCCCTGGTGGCCTGTGTGATGACGATCATCATGGGCGTCGGCGGCAACCTCCCGCTCGCCATCGCCGCCGGGCTCGGCCTCAACGCCGTCGTCGCCTTCCAGCTCGCCCCGCTGATGAGCTGGGCCGACGCGATGGGCCTCGTCGTCCTCGAAGGCGCCCTGATCTGCGTCCTGGTCCTCACCGGGCTGCGGGAAGCGATCATGAACGCGATCCCGCAGCAGCTCAAGCAGGCCATCGGCGTCGGCATCGGCCTGTTCATCGCGTTCATCGGATTCGTCGACGCCGGGTTCGTCAGCCGCATCCCGGACGCCGCGCACACCACCGTGCCGGTGCAGCTGGGCGCCGTCGGCCGGCTCACCGGCTGGCCCGTCCTCGTCTTCTGTCTCGGCGTGCTGCTGACCATCGCGCTGGTCGCGCGGAAGGTGAAGGGCGCGATCCTCATCAGCATCGTGACCATGACCGTCGTCGCGATCGTCATCAACGCCGTCGCCGACATCAAGAGTTGGGGCCTGACCACCCCGAAGGTGCCCGACAAGATCGTCGACACCCCGGACTTCGGACTCGTCGGTCACTTCAGCCTGTTCGGCGGCTTCGCCGAGGCCGGGGTCCTCACCGCCGTCCTGCTGGTCTTCACCCTCATCCTGTCGGACTTCTTCGACGCCATGGGCACGATCGTCGGCATCAGCGCGGAGGCCGGGCTGCTCGACGAGAAGGGGCAGGTGCCGGGCATCGGCCGCGTCCTGTTCATCGACGGCGCCGCGGCCGTGGCCGGCGGTGTCGGCTCGGCCTCCTCCAACACCGCGTACATCGAGTCCGCGGCCGGGGTCGGCGAGGGCGCCCGCACCGGATTCGCCAACCTGATCACCGGCGGGCTCTTCGGTCTCGCGCTCTTCCTCACGCCGCTGCTGACCATCGTGCCGCTGCAGGCGGCGGCGCCCGCGCTGATCGCCGTGGGGTTCTTGATGATGACCCACGTCAAGCACATCGACTGGGACAAGTACGAGATCGCGATCCCGGCGTTCCTGACCATCGCCGCGATGCCGTTCACCTACTCGATCACCGACGGCATCGGTGCGGGCTTCGTGGCCTACGTGCTCATCAAGTCGGTGCTGGGGAAGGCCAAGGAGGTCAACTGGCTGTTGTGGGCCGTCTCGGCACTGTTCCTGGTGTACTTCGCGATCGATCCCGTGGAGCAGGTGCTGGGCGTGAAGTGAGGAACGTGACGCCGCGCGGCCGGCGCGGGTTCGCCGTGGCCGGCCGCGCCGCTTTTGGGCGCTACTTCAACGCCGCCTGCATCATCGCCTTGGCCACGGGAGCCGCGAGGCCGTTGCCGCTGACCTCCGAGCGTGCCGCGTCCGACTGTTCCACCATGACCGCCACGGCGACCTCCTTGCCGTTGCTGTCGGACTTGCCGTAGGAGGTGAACCAGGCGTACGGGGTCTTGCTGTTGTTCTCGCCGTGCTGGGCCGTGCCCGTCTTGCCGCCCACGGTCGCACCGTCGATCAACGCGTTCGTGCCCGTGCCGTCCTTGACGACCGTCTCCATCGCCGACCGCAGCTGCTCGGCGGTGGAGGAGCTCACGATCTCCTCGCTGTCCGCGTCGTCGTCGTAGTTCTTCAGCACATCGCCGCCGCTGTCGGTGATCCGCGACACCATGTGCGGCGAGACCAGCTTGCCGCCGTTGGCTATGGCCGCCGACACCATGGCCATCTGCAGGGGGGTCGCCGTGACGTCGAACTGGCCGATGCCGGACAGGGCCGTCTGCGCCTTGTCCATCTTCGACGGGTAGACGCTGGCGTAGGCCCGGACCGGGACGTCCCGTTCGTCGTCGTTGAAGCCGAACTTCTCGGCCATCGCCTTCACCTTGTCCTGGCCCAGGTCGACGGCCAGCTTGCCGAAGACGTTGTTGCAGGAGTACCGCAGGGCGTCGCGGAGCGGAGCGTTCTTGCAGGGCGCCGACTTGTTCTCGTTGGCGAGGACCCGGGTGGTGCCGGGCAGGGTGTACGGGTCGGGGCTGTCGGTGGGCTCGTCCACGTTCTTGTACAGCCCCTCCTCCAGCGCGGCCGCCGCCACGACCAGCTTGAACGTCGAGCCCGGCGGCAGCGGCTGGCGCAGCGCGCGGTTGGTCAGCGGCTTGTCCTGGTCGGCGTTGAGGCTCTTCCAGGCCGTCCCGGCGGTGTTGGCGTCGGTGAGGGCGGCCGGGTCGTACGACGGGGTCGACACCGCCGCGAGGATCTTCCCGGTCCGCGGGTCGATCGCGACGGCCCCGCCCTTCTTGCCGCCCAGCGCCCGGTACGCCGCCTTCTGCACGTCCGGGTCGATGGTCGTGACCACGTCGCCCGGCTCGGCACGCTTGGCGGTGAGGGTGTCCATGACGGTCTTGAGCCGGGTGTCCGTGCCGTTGAGCAGGTCCTGGTAGATGCCCTCCAGCTGCGTCGGCGCGTAGGCCTGCGAGGCGTAGCCCGTCACCGCGGCGTACAGCTCGCCGTTCTTGTACGTCCGCTTGTACGCGAGGTCACCGCCCCTGGTGCGCGTCGAGCCGGTGACGGAGTCGCCGGCCACGATGATGTTCCCGAGCGGGTCCGCGTACGTCTTGATCGCGTTGCGCCGGTTGTTCTTGTCGTCCGCGAGGGCCTTGCCGTCGTAGAACTGCACCCATGTCGCCCTGATCACCAGCGCGAGCACGAGCAGCAGCACGAAGACGGACGCCCGCCTGATCGTCTTGTTCATCCCAGACAGAAGACGACCGGGAGAGGGGACTCGTTCCCGTACGTCCGCTTTTCTCATCGCGCATTCATGAAGCCCGCCTCGTACGCGGCGATCACCGCCTGGGTGCGGTCCCGGGTGCCTGTCTTGGCGAGGACCGCCGCGACGTGCGTCTTCACGGTCGCGGGGCCGACCTCCATGAGCCGGGCGATCTCGGCGTTGGTGAGCCCGGCCGCCAGGTGCCGCAGCACCTCGCTCTCCCGGCCCGTGAGCCGCGCCACCCAGGCGGGAGGCGCGGGCTCCGCGCGGGCGTGTGCGGCGGCCAGCGCCCGCACGGCCGACGGGAACAGCAGGCTGTCGGTGCGCGCCACCAGCCGTACCGCCTGTACGAGCGCGTCGGCGTCGGCCCGCTTGAGCAGGAAGCCACAGGCCCCGGCGCGCAGGGCGTCGTACACGTAGGAGTCGTTCTCGAAGGTGGTCACGACGACGACGCGGGGCGGTGCGGCGAGCGTCGCCAGGATCTGTTCGGTGGCCCGGATGCCGTCGACCTCCGGCATGCGCACGTCCATCAGGACCACGTCGGGCCGCAGATCCCGTACGACCGACACGGCCTCGGCCCCGGTCGCCGCCTCGCCGACGACCTCCAGGTCCGGCTCGGCGGAGAGGATGGCGCGCAGGGCGGTGCGGACCATGCGCTCGTCGTCGGCGAGGACGACCCGGATCGTCGTGAGGCGGGTCATGCGGCTCCCTTCATCGGCAGTCGTACGTGCAGCCGCCACGTCTCCCCGGCCGGGCCGGCGGTGACCGTGCCGCCCAGCAGGCGCACCCGGTCCGCGATGCCGCGCAGGCCGTGGCCGCCGCCGGGGCGGGAGGGGCAGGGGGCGCCCAGCGGATTCTCGACGGTGATCGCCAGCTGCTCGTCGGCGACCTCTATCCGTAAGGCGGCCTCGACCTGTCCGCCCGCGTGCTTGAGCACGTTGCTCAGTCCCTCCTGCACGATGCGGTAGGCCTCGCGGTTCAGCGGCCCCGGCAGCGCGGCCGGATCGGCGGTGACGGTCGCCGTGACGCACTGCCCGCCCGCCCGGGTGCGCCGCAGCAGTCCGTCGAGGTCGGCCGCGAGGGTCGGCGCGGGTGCGGTGCCGGGGGCGTCGCCGTCCCGCAGCACGCCGAGCACCGCGTCGAGTTCGCCCACCGTGCGCCGGGTGGTGTCCTCGATCGCGGCGAGGGCCTCGCGGACGAACTCCGGGTCGGTGTCCAGGACCCGGCGGGCCGCGCTCGCCTGGAGGGTCACGGCGCTCAGCGCGTGTCCGACGGAGTCGTGCAACTCGCGGGCGAGCCGGTTGCGTACGGCGAGGTCGGCCGCGCGTGCCTCGGCCGCCGCCAGCCGGTCCTCCGGGGTGGGTCCGAGCAGCGCGGGCGCCCAGCGGGCGAGCAGCGCGCCGGCGCCGGCCGCGCACCCGGCGAGCGCCAGCAGCGTGGCGACCCCGGCGACCGGCGCGAGTGCCAGCGCCCAGGTGTGGTCGAAGACCGCGGGCAGTGCGAGCCGTGTGTCGCGCAGCCACGAGAAGAGCGGCAGCACGATCAGCACCGCCGCGAACGGCGGCACGGCGAGGGACATCCCCGAGACGATCCCGCCGAATCCCAGGTGCAGCGTGAACCAGGCCGCCGTCCGCCCCCTCGCGGCCCGGGTCCGGGCGGGACCGTGGGCCAGCGCGTCCGGGGGCACGCCGCACAGGGCGCGGGCGGCTCCCGTCTCCAGCGGGCGGGTCAGCGGGAACAGGGAGGTGACCGCGGCGATCGGCAACCCCACGGCGAAGGAGCCCAGTTGGACGGGCAGGTCGCCCCAGAAGCGGTCCGAGCCGAGGATGGGCCCGACGATCACCTCGCCGACGAAGACGTACGGCATGGCGAGCGCGCCGCCCAGGATCAGATGGATCCAGCGGCGGCGCGCGGTGCGGCCGAACAGCGGCCGGGCCAACGTCCTCACCGCGCGGGCCGCTTCGGGGCCCGGGCCGACCGCTCGGCGAAGAACCGGGCACCGAGGACCGCGACGAGGATGCCGGTGATCACCTGGCCGGCGTAGGCGAGGTCCAGCAGCCGCGTCGGGCCGTCGGCGCCGTCGTTCACCCCGGTGAGCGGGGCCAGCGCCTGCCACGCGCCCCAGCAGGCCACCGCCCCGGAGCCGACCCAGCCCAGGGCGAGCGGCACACCGACCGGCAGCGGGCGGCCGTGGCGGAAGGCGAGCTGCCAGGCGCCGACGACGGCGGCGGCCAGGAAGCCGACGTACACCACCTCCATCGGTCGGCCGCTGCTCGTGTCCCGCCCGGTCGTGACCCCGCAGGCCCACAGCAGCCGGAGCGTGCCCGGAACCAGTGCGAGCACGGCCGCCGTCACGGCGGTCACCCGCTGCGCGGCAGGCGCACTCTGCGCGGGCAGGTCCCACACCCGCCCCTGCCACAGGTGTCCCCACCGCTCGCGGGCATACTCGACGAAGAGCGCCCCCAGAGCGAGCCCCTGCACAATGAACCCCCCATACACGACCCCGAACACCCACCCGTCGAGGAACGGCCGGTCGTCTCCGCTGTCCGAACCCCCGTGGACGACCAACTGCAGTGGAAATCCCACCATGATCGGCGAGAGAAGTCCCGTGGCGACCCACATCGGCACCGCGAGCAGCCAGGAGGGCACCCGCTGTCCCCACGGCCGGGTCAGCAACAGCGCCAGCACGATGACAGCCGCGTCCATCAGCACGGTGAGCCCATTGGCGACAACCATGGTCATCCGGTGTCTCAGCAACGGACTCCCGTCCGGGATGCCGAGGTGACTCCCGGCGATCCAGGCGAGCTTGAGGCACAGATACGGCAGACAGGCGACGATGGCCACGAGCCGCAGCAGGCGACGGCGGGAGCCGGTGACAACACGGGCCGGGGCGGGAGCGGTTGAGGGGTTCATGCCTCAACGCTCCCGTGCCGACAGGCGGGTCCACCTCCTGCACGACGATGATCCGCCTCCGCCGCACGGGGGAGGCACCGTCCTGCTCAGAGCCTCCGCGTCGCCAGCGTCAGCCGGTCCCGCGCGTCGAACAGCGCGTCCTTGATCAGCTGCTCGTGGGCGGGGGTCAGCCGGGCCACCGGGACCGAGCAGCTGATCGCGTCGCGCGCCGGGGTGCGGTACGGGATGGCGACGCCGAAGCAGCGTAGGCCGAGCGTGTTCTCCTCGCGGTCCACGGCGATGCCCTGCTCGCGGACCTGGTGGAGCTCCTCGATGAGCTGCTCCCGGTCGGTGATGGTGTGCTCGGTGAGTGCGGGCAGCGTCTGAGGCAGGAGCTTGCGGACCTGCTCGTCGGTGTGGGTCGCGAGCAGCGCCTTGCCGAGGGAGGTGGAGTGGGCGGGCAGCCGGCGGCCGACCCGGGTGAAGGGGCGGAGGTAGTGCTGCGACTGGCGGGTGGCCAGGTAGACGACGTTCGTGCCGTCCAGACGGGCCAGGTGGATGGTCTCCGTGGTGTCGTCGGAGAGCCGGTCCAGCGTCGGGCGGGCGGCCGCGACGACCTCGTCGCCGTCGATGTAGGAGGTGCCGACCAGCAGCGCCCGCACCCCGATGCCGTACCGCGTGCCCGTCGCGTCCGTCTCGACCCAGCCGAGGTCGACCAGCGTGCGCAGCAGCATGTAGAGACTGGACTTGGGATAGCCGACCGCCTCCTGGACCGCCGCCAGCGAGTGCATGCCGGGTCGGCCCGCGAAGTATTCGAGCAATTCAACGGTCCGCACCGCGGACTTGACCTGTGCCCCGCCGCCTGTCTCGCCTGCCGACATCGCCCTGACCCCTTCGTTGGACGAGAACCTGGAGATATAGTCTCCGACAGCGTATTCATCATCAGAGACAGCGTTCAGTATATCGAACGCTGCTGGTGGATGACCTAGATACTGCGGCATTGCAGCGGCGATGCGATACAGGTGGAGGGACCCGCGTGGCAGCAGCACCAGTCTGGAGTGTCGACCCGCGTACCGGGAAGCAGCGTGAACAGGTTGCTGTGGAGGCCACCGCCGAAGAGGTGGACACCGCCGTCCGGGCCGCCCACGCCGCGCGCGCCTCGCTCGCCGACCGCGCGGTCCGCTCGGCCTTCCTGCGCTCCGCCGCCGCGGGCCTGGACGCGGCCAAGGACCAGCTGGTCGAGGCCGCCGACGCCGAGACCGCCCTCGGCCCGGTCCGGCTCACCGGCGAACTCGCCCGCACCACCTACCAGTTGCGCGCCTTCGCGGACCTCGTCGACGAGGGCGCCTTCCTCGACGTCATCATCAACCACCCCGACGCCACCGCGACCCCGCCGATCCCGGACCTGCGCCGGTACAAGGTCCCGCTGGGCGTGGTCGCCGTCTACGCGGCCTCCAACTTCCCCTTCGCCTTCTCCGTCGCCGGCGGCGACACCGCGAGCGCGTTGGGCGCGGGCTGCCCGGTGGTCGTCAAGGCCCACCCCGACCACCCGGCCCTGTCCGAGCTGGTCGCCAAGGTGCTGCGCCGGGCCGCGGCCGAGCACGGCATCCCCGCGGGCGTCATCGGCCTGGTGCACGGCTTCGAGGCGGGCATCGAGCTCATCCGGCACCCGCAGGTCGCGGCGGCCGGCTTCACCGGTTCCGTACGGGGCGGCCGTGCCCTCTTCGACGCCGCGGCCGCCCGACCCGTCCCGATCCCCTTCCACGGCGAACTGGGCTCCCTGAACCCCGTCCTCGTCACCGAGGCCGCGGCCGCCGAGCGCGCGGAGGCCATCGGCACCGGACTGGCGGGTTCGATGACCCTGGGCGTCGGCCAGTTCTGCGTGAAGCCCGGCCTGGTGCTCGCCCCGGCCGGCGCGGCGGGCGACCGGCTGGTGAAGACCCTCACCGACGCCGTCAGCAACACCGAGGCGGGCGTCCTGCTGGACCACCGGATGCGGGACAACTTCGTCGCCGGGGTCGCCGAGCGTGCCGCACTGGACGGCGTCGAGTCCCCGGTGACGCCCGGCGCGGGCGGCGAGCACACGGTGAGCGCGGGCTTCCTCACGGTGCCGGCCGGCCGGCTCACGGAGGAAGGGGCGTACGACCTGCTCCTGGAGGAGTGCTTCGGGCCGGTGACGGTCGTCGCGCGCTACGCGGACGAGGGCGAGGCGACCGCCGTCCTGTCCCGGCTGCCCGGCAACCTCACCGCGACCGTCCATCTGTCGGCGGAGGAGTCCGCGGGGGAGGGGCGGGGCGCGGAGATCCTCGCGGAGCTCACCCCGCTCGCCGGGCGCGTGCTCGTCGACAGCTGGCCGACCGGTGTGGCGGTCGCTCCCGCCCAGCACCACGGCGGCCCCTACCCCGCGACGACCTCCACCTCGACGTCCGTGGGCGGTACGGCCGTCGAGCGCTGGCTGCGGCCCGTCGTCTACCAGAACGCCCCCGAGGCACTGCTGCCGAAGGAACTGCGCGATGACAACCCGCTCGGGGTGCCCCGCCGTTTCGACGGCCTTCTCGAACGCTGAACAAACGGGCCCGTAACCGCAGGGGAAGCTGAGACACTCGGCCGATGGACGTGGAACTTCCCGAACTCCCCTTCCCCCTGCGCACCTACGGCCCCGACGGCAACTGGTCCTACGAGGGCGGTGTCCTCACCGGCTGGGCCGGCCCCCGGCAGGACCGGTTCGTGCCGCCCACCGGTGAGGCGCTCGACCCGGCCTCGGACGCGCCCCGGCTGCTCGGGGCGCCCGAGGGCGACTTCCAGCTGATCGCCCGGGTCACCGTCGGCTTCGCGGGCGCCTTCGACGCGGGGGCGCTCTACGTCCACGTCGGCGACCGGGCCTGGGCCAAGCTCTGCCTGGAGTACTCCCCGGACGAGCCCACCGTCTGCACGGTGGTCACCCGGGGGCACTCCGACGACGCCAACGCCTTCACGGTGCGGGGCAGTTCGATCTGGCTGCGGATCAGCCGCACGGGCCGCGCCTTCGCCTTCCACGCCTCCCGCGACGGCGCGCACTGGACGTTCGTCCGCCTCTTCACCCTCGGCGAGGAGAAGGAGACCGACGCGGCACTCGTCGGCTTCATGACCCAGTCGCCGATGGGCGAGGGCTGCGTGGTCACCTACGACCACATCGAGTTCAGGGCCGACTGGCCGGACGACCTGCGCGACGGAAGCTGAGGAGGCGGGCCGCGGAACCGCAGGGGCCGCCGCATCGTCTTCGGCAGCATGATCAGTGAACGTCGGATCAGTGAATCCCGGGTGATCAGGACCGCCCTGGCCGTCGAGACAGAGGTCATCGCCGAGCTGCACCACCGGGCCCGCTCGACCTACTACCCGGACGGCGTCCCCCAAGACGACGTGGACTGGGCCGACGCCTGGCGGAGTTCCATCGAGCGACCGAACGCTCAGGTGCTGTGCGCCGTAGAGCACGGCGCCATCGTCGCTGTCGCCTCCTTCCGCACCCCGGACGGCGCCCCCGCGGAAACGGTCAAGCTGTACCAGTTCCACGTCGACCCCGACCGCTGGCGCTCCGGCATCGGCACGTCCCTGCACGCGGCCTGCGTGGAGGCCTGGCAGGCGGACGGCAGGCGCACCGCGGTGCTCGACGTGCACGTGGACAACGCGCGCGCCCAGGCCTTCTACGCCCGCCGGGGCTGGGTGCCGGACCCGGAGAACCCGCCCGCGGAAGGGGACCACCACCTCTTCCTGCGCCTGACCGTGCCCGGGGCGACACCCGGGGAATGAAACCGGCTGCTTGAACGTTCACGTACCGGGCGGAGAGAGCCTCCGTGCCCGTACGACCCGGAGAGAGCCGAGAACATGCGCGTCGAAATCTGGAGCGACATCGCCTGCCCCTGGTGCTACGTGGGCAAGGCCCGCTTCGAGAAGGCGCTCGCGGCCTTCCCGCACCGCGACGAGGTCGAGGTGGTGCACCGCTCCTTCGAGCTGGACCCGGGCCGCGCGAAGAACGACGTCCAGCCGGTGCCGGCCATGCTCGCCAAGAAGTACGGCATGAGCGAGGCGCAGGCCAGGGCGGGCGAGGACAACCTGGGCGCGCAGGCCGCCGCCGAGGGCCTCGACTACCGCACCCGCGACCGCGACCACGGCAACACCTTCGACATGCACCGCCTGCTGCACTTCGCCAAGGAGCGGGGCAGGCAGGACGAGCTGATCCAGATCCTGTACCGGGCGAACTTCGCCGAGGAGCGCTCCGTCTTCACCGAGGGCGCGGAGCGGCTGGTGGAGCTGGCCGTCGAGGCCGGCCTGGACGCCGACGCCGCCCGCGAGGTGCTCGCCGACCCGGCCGCGTACGCCGACGAGGTCCGCGCCGACGAGCGCGAGGCCGCCGAGCTCGGCGCGAACAGCGTCCCCTTCTTCGTCCTCGACCGCAAGTACGGCGTCTCCGGCGCCCAGCCCGCCGAGGTCTTCACCCGGGCACTCGACCAGGCGTGGGGCGAGCGCTCCCCGCTGCGGCTCCTCGACCAGGGCGGCCGGGGTGACGGGACAACGTGCGGCCCGGACGGGTGCGCGGTCCCGCAGCACTGAGAAACCGCAGCTCGGAGCGGACGTATAAGCGCTGCTTAGCGGATCCACGTAATAATCCGCAATGGACTACGACTTCATTCGGCCGCAGAGTGGACCCATGGAGACCACGGAGACGTTCGAGAGCCTCGTCCGCGCCGAGTTCACCCCCAAGGGCACGTTCCTGAACACCGCGAGCAACGGCCTGCTGCCCGCCCGCACCGTCACCGCCCTGCACGAGGCGGCGCTGCTGCGGGCCGAGGGCCGGCCGCTCACCCCGCTGTTCGAGGACGTGGAGGCCTGCCGGGCCGCGTTCGCCCGGCTCGCCGGCGTCCCCGTCACCCGGGTGGCCGCGGGCGCCTCGGTCGCCGCGCACACCGGCGTGATCGCCGCCTCGCTGCCCGCGGGCGCCGAAGTCCTCACCGCCGAGGACGACTTCACCTCCGTACTGAACCCGTTCCACATGCGCGGCGACCTGAAGATCCGCACGGTCCCGCTGGACCGGATCGCCGAGTCCGTCCGCCCCGGCACCGCGCTCGTCGCGGTCAGCGCCGCGCAGTCCGCCGACGGGCGGATCGCCGACCTGACCGCCCTGCGCGACGCCGCCCGGACGCACGGCGCCCGCACCTACGTCGACTTCTCCCAGGCCGCGGGCTGGCTGCCGATGGACGCCGACGCCTACGACTTCACCGCCGCCGTCTCCTTCAAGTGGCTGCTCGGCCCGCACGGGGCGGCCTTCCTCGTGGTCCCCGAGGACTTCGGCGGGCTGACCCCGGTGCTGGCGGGCTGGGTCGCCGGCGAGGAGCCCTGGGACAGCTGCTACGGCCCCGTCGCCGAACTCGCCCACTCCGCCCGCCGGTTCGACCTCACCCACGCCCTGTTCACCTACGCCGGTCTGCGCCGCTCCCTCGACCTGATCGAGGAGCTCGGCGTGGCCGCCGTGCACGCCCACGACCTGGCCCTCGCCGAACGCTTCCGCGCCGGACTCGCCGCCCTCGGCCACGAGGCACTGCCCGCGCCCGGCTCCGCGATCGTCTCGGTGCCCGGACTCGGCGGCCGGCAGCCCGAGCTGGGCCGGGCCGGCGTCGAGGTCTCCAACCGCTCGGGCAACCTGCGCGCCTCCTTCCACCTGTTCAACACGTCCGCCGACGTCGACCGCCTGCTGGACGTCCTGTCCGCCTGACCCTCTGGCGCGGCGCGCCGCGGACCGCTAGGAAGGGCACCCGGGGGGGTGGTGCCGGTGGACTCCGAGGAGCGGGCACCCGCGGACGCCGACCTGCACCGGCGGCTGGTGTACGGCGACGAGTCCGCGCTGGCCGAGGCGTACACGGCGTACGGCGCGTTGGTGCGGCGGGTCGCGGGGCGGGTCACCCGCAGTCCGGCCGCCGCCGAGGACGTGGCGCAGGAGGTCTTCGCCCAGCTGTGGAGCAGACCGTACGCGTTCGACGCGCGCCGCGGCTCGCTGCGCACCTGGCTGTCCCTGCTGGCCCACCGGCGGGCCGTGGACTGGGTGCGCGGCGAGGCCCGGCACCGCAAGGACGTGTGCGCCGACGACTCCGCGCTGCACGCCATCCCCGAGCCCGGTCCCGGTCCCGACGAGACGGTCGTCGACCGGGAACGCGCCCTGCTCCTGCACTCCGCCCTCGCCGAACTCCCGCAGCCGCAGCGGGAGGTGGTCCACCTCGCCTACTTCGCCGGCCGCAGCTACCGGCAGGCGGCAGTGGAGCTGGGCATTCCCGAGGGCACGGCCAAGACACGGCTGCGCACCGCCCTGCGCACCTTGGCAGAGACTTTGGCCGACCCGACGGATCCCGTGTGGGAAAGGGGCGCATGATGGCTGGGGAAGGAGGCGCGCGGTGACCACCGATCACGACGGCGTACGCGAGCTGTTGGCGGCCTGGGCCTTCGACGCCCTGTCTCCGGCCGAGCGGGAGGCGGTCCCGCTCCATCTGGCCGAGTGCGCGAGCTGCGCGGCTCAGGCGCGGCGGCTGCGGGAGGCGGTACGGCTGCTGGACGGACCGGCATCACAAGGACCGGCGCTGGACGGCGGGGACGGGGACTTCGGCAGCAGGAACGTGCTGTCCGCCGCGCTCACCCGGCGCCCCGCCGCACCCCGGGTGGCCGCGCACGCCGCGCCCTACGCCGCCGCCGTCTCCGGTCTGACCGCCCTGCTGCCCGAGGCCGAGGGACGTTGGGGCACCCCGGTGGTCCACGACTGGGACGCGCACGCCACCGTCGCCCACCTCCTCGCCGCCGACGAGCACCTGGCCCTGCTGCTCGGCCTGGACGCGCGGGTGCCGCCGTCGCGCACCGAGAAACTGGGCTGGGTCCGGGCCTGGGAGCGGCGGACCGCCGACGTGATCGCCCACGAGCACGGCCGGACCCCCGAGGAGACCGTCGCCGCCTGGTCCGCGCAGGCGCGCGAACTGCTCGCGACGCCCGAGGCCCTCGACCGGGACCGTGACCCCGAACGCGCCGGCCGCGCGGTGACGCTGACCGGCGTCCGCCTGCCGGTCGCCGACCACTTCCTGGTCCGCGCCTTCGAGACCTGGATCCACACCGACGACCTCGGCCGCGCCCTGGGCCTGAACGTTCCGCCCCCGCCCGAGGAGCACCTTGGGCAGTTGGTCCGGTTGGCCGTCCGCATCCTCGGCACGGCCCTCGGACCCGGCGCGCCGCGGGTCCTCCTCACGGTGACCGGCGGCGACGCCTGGGTGCTGGGCTCCGAGTCCGAACCGGTACGGGCCGAACTCACCCTGGACCCGGTCGACTTCTGTCTTCTCGTCGGCGGACGCCAGGCACCCCGCGAGGTGCCGCGCCGGGAGACCGGCGACACGGGGGCGGTGAGCGCCGTACTTCAGCGCGCCGCGTCGCTGGCCTGGCTGTAGCTCACCGCACCGGCGTGAAGTCCCGCGCCCCGATGAACTCCGGCCGCCGTACCGGAGCCGCGAACGGCTCCACCGCGGCGTTCTCCACGCTGTTGAACACGATGAAGACGTTGCTGCGCGGGAACGGCGTGATGTTGTCGCCGGAGCCGTGCATGCAGTTGCAGTCGAACCAGGTCGCCGACCCGGCCCGGCCGGTGAACAGCCGGATGCCGTACTCGCCCGCCATGGCCGTCAGGGCCTCGTCGGAGGGCGTGCCCGCGTCCTGCATCTGCAGCGACTTCTTGTAGTTGTCCTGGGGCGTGGCTCCCGCGCACCCCAGGAACGTGCGGTGCGAGCCCGGCATGATCATGAGCCCGCCGTTGGTGTCGAGGTTCTCGGTCAGCGCGATCGAGACGGACACCGTCCGCATGGCCGGCAGACCGTCCTCGGCGTGCCAGGTCTCGAAGTCCGAGTGCCAGTAGAACCCACTGGCCCCGAAGCCCGGCTTGACGTTGATCCGGGACTGGTGGACGTACACGTCCGAGCCGAGGATCTGCCGGGCCCGCCCGACGACCCGCTCGTCGCGCACCAGCTTCGCGAACAGCTCGCTGATCCGGTGCACCTCGAAGACGGAGCGGATCTCCTTCGACTTCGGTTCGACGATGGAGCGTTCGTCGGCGCGGATCGCCGGGTCGTCGACGAGCCGCTCCAGCTCCCGCCGGTAGACGGCGACCTCGTCGTCGGTGATCAGCTGGTCGATGGCGAGGAAGCCGTCGCGCTCGTACGCCTGCAGATCGGTGGTCGCGATCGGGCCGGGGGCGTCGGGGGCGCCCCAGACGACCGGGTCCTGGCGCGGGACGGACACCTCGGCGGCGCCGCGGCTGGGATAGCGATCGGTGACGGTCATGGTCCTCACACCTCCTCGGGTTCGGTGAGAAGCGGGTAGACGCCGTTCTCGTCGTGGTCCTCCCGCCCGGTCACGGGCGGATTGAACACGCAGATGCAGCGGAAGTCCTCCTTGACGCGCAGTGTGTGCCGCTCGTGCCCGTCGAGGAGGTACATGGTCCCGGGAGTGATCGAGTAGGCCTTCCCGGTCTCGTGGTCGGTGAGCTCGGCCTCGCCCTCGACGCAGACGACGGCCTCGACGTGGTTGGCGTACCACATCGACGTCTGTGTCCCGGCGTACAGGACGGTCTCGTGGAGCGAGAAGCCGACCCGCTCCTTGGCGAGGACGATGCGCTTGCTCTCCCAGGTGCCGGACGCCGCCCTCACATGCCGGTCGGTGCCTTCGAGGTCCTTGAACGAACGGACGATCACGGTGGTGCACAGCCTCCTTGCTAGATGGTTTCGCGAACGGCGCGGGCGACGACGCTGAGTCCCTCGTCCAGTTCGTCGGGCGTCACGGTGAGGGCGGGCAGCAGCTTGACCACCTCGCTCTCCGGGCCGGACGTCTCGATGAGCAGCCCGAGCTCGAAGGCGCGCCGCGTGACCCGCTCGGCCCGGGACTTGTCGTGGAACTCCAGGCCCCACACGAGCCCCCGGCCCCGGTACTCCTTCACGTCGGCGAGGTTCTCCTCGGTGAGGGCGATCAGCGCCTGCTCGATCTGCTCGCCGCGGGCCCGGGTCTGCTTCTCCATGGCGGAGCCGTCGGTCCAGTACGTCTCCAGGGCCGCGGTGGCGGTGACGAACGCCGGGTTGTTGCCGCGGAAGGTGCCGTTGTGCTCGCCCGGCTCCCAGATGTCCAGCTCGGGCTTGAACAGGCACAGCGACATGGGCAGTCCGTAGCCGCTGATGGACTTCGACACGGTGACGATGTCGGGCACGATCCCGGCCTCCTCGAAGGAGAAGAAGGCCCCGGTGCGTCCGCATCCCATCTGGATGTCGTCGACGATCAGCAGCATGTCCTGCCGCTCGCACAGTTCGGCCAGGGCCCGCAGCCACTGCGGACGCGCGACGTTGATGCCGCCCTCGCCCTGCACGGTCTCCACGATCACTGCGGCCGGCTTGTTGAGCCCGGACCCCTGGTCCTCCAGGAGCCGCTCGAACCACAGGAAGTCGGGGACCTGGCCGTCGAAGTAGTTGTCGAACGGCATGGGCGTGCCGTGCACCAGCGGGATCCCGGCCCCGGCCCGCTTGAAGGCGTTGCCGGTCACGGCCAGTGAGCCGAGGGACATCCCGTGGAAGGCGTTGGTGAACGACACGATCGCCTCGCGCCCCTTCACCTTCCGCGCCAGCTTCAGCGCGGACTCCACGGCGTTGGTGCCGGTCGGCCCCGGGAACATGACCTTGTACGGCAGGTCGCGCGGCCGCAGCACCAGGTCCTGGAAGGTCTGCAGGAAGGACCGCTTGGCCGTGGTGGACATGTCGAGGCCGTGGGTGACCCCGTCGCGCATCAGGTAGTCGATCAACGCCCGTTTGAGCACGGGGTTGTTGTGCCCGTAGTTGAGTGAGCCGGCTCCGGCGAAGAAGTCGAGGTACCGGTGGCCGTCCTCGTCGTACATCAGGCTGCCCTGCGCACGGTCGAAGACGGTGGGCCAGCCGCGGCAGTAGCTGCGCACCTCGGACTCGAGGGTCTCGAAGACGCTGAGGTCGGGCTGGGTGATGGTCACGGTGAATCGCTCCTCAGTGCGACGGGTGGGGGGTCAACGGCCCGATCCGGTACAGGACTTCGGGCTCGTGTGGGCCGTCGGGGAACAGGCCCGCGTCGAACAGCACCTCGCGGGTGACGGAGGCGCCGTGCCGGGCGGCGTACGAGGTGAAGAGACGCTCGGAGGTGGTGTTGTCCGGGGTGATGGTCGTCTCGACGGAGGTGATGCCGCACTCGGCGCCGATCCGCGCCGTGAGCCCGTCGAGCAGCGCGGCGGCGATGCCGCGTCCCCGGTGCGCCGCGTCGACCGCGACCTGCCAGACGAGCAGGGTGTGCGGGCGGTCGGGGCGCACGTACCCGGTGACGAAGCCGATGGGCTCCCCGTCCGCCCCGCGCGCCACCGCCGAGGTGCCGGCGAAGTCGCGGCACCACAGCAGATAGCTGTACGAGGAGTTCAGGTCGAGGTTTCCGGAGTCCCTGGCAATACGCCAGAGCGCGGCCCCGTCCGTCACGTCCGGACGGTCGATGAGCAGGTCTGCTTGTGCGGCAGTCATGCGGATTGAATTTAGCGAGGCAAATTCAAAAATGCACGGACGGGGGTGCGGCCGCGCGAGCATCGGGAGGTGAAAAAGGGTGATTTGACCGGCGCAAAGATGGTCAAATCACCCCTCTGTGTGGAGTGCGTCACAGGTTTGAAACCTGGATGAAATTACCCCTGTTTAGCTCCGCAAAAAGCGGGCAGAAGAACTCGGGAAAGCTATCTTCGAAAAAACATCGCGGAATTTCCTTGAATTCAACCCCCGGCAACTCCGCCGACGCGCTCCCGCAGGACGCCCGCAGACGGCGGTCACCGGACGGCCTCCGCGGTCCGCCGAGCACGGGCGACATCCGTGGTCACACCGGCCTCGGTCAGTGCGGCGCCCAGGGCCGTCAGGCTCGCCACTCTCTTCGCTCACGGGGGTCGACGCAGATGAGCGTAACCGTCCGGGTTCATCCCCTCCCACCGGCGACTTCCCAGGCCGGACAGCTGCGAAGCCATGGGTTTGGTTTGAGACACTCAAACATCTCCTTATAATCAGAAGCCCCATAACCGGAACTCAAAGCTCCCCCCACAGAGAGGTCTCCCTCGTGAAAACGCTCCTCGGGCGCCGGGCCCGCGTCCTGGCCGCAACCACCGCGACGGCCGGGCTCGTGCTCGTGGCCGGCTGCTCGTCGAGCGACGGCGGCGGTGCCAAGAAGACGGCCGCCGGCGGCGTCGAGGTGGTCCAGGGCGGACAGCTCACCACCTGCACGCATCTGCCGTACCCGCCGTTCCAGTCGGAGATCGACGGCAAGGTGCAGGGCCTCGACGTGTCGCTCATCGACCTCGTCGCCAAGAACCTCAAGGTGAAGCAGACGATCGTCGACACGCCGTTCGAGAACTTCAAGACGGGCGCGTTCCTCAACTCCGGCCGGTGCGACCTGGCCGCCGCCGGCATGACGATCACCCCCGAGCGCAAGAAGAACGTCGACTTCTCCGACCCGTACTTCGACGCCACCCAGGCCGTCCTCGTCGACAAGAAGAGCGGCATCACCTCGCTCGCCGACGTCAAGGCCAAGGGCAAGAAGCTCGGCGCCCAGGCGCAGACCACCGGCGAGGACTACGCGAAGAGCAAGGGCTACGACCCGGTCTCCTTCGAGTCCTCCGACGCGGTCCTCAACGGCCTGCGCACCGGCCAGGTCCAGGCCGTCATCATCGACTACCCGGTGGTCCAGGGCTGGCTCAAGGACAAGGCCAACGCCGGCGCCTTCCAGGTGGTCGACAACCTCAACACCGGTGAGCAGTACGGCTTCACGGTGAAGAAGGGCAACACCAAGCTCCTCGCCGCCATCAACAAGGCGCTCGCGGACGCCAAGGCCGACGGCACGTACAAGAAGCTCTACGAGCAGTGGATCGGCCCGTACACTCCGTCCGCCGCCGCCACCGCCTCGCCGTCCGCCTCCTGACCCCATGGCCGACACCGACGTACGACTCCGGCCACGGAAAAAGGGACTGACCCGGAGTCAGAAGCGCCGTCTGTCCCGGGGCGTCCAGTACGCCGTCTTCGTCGCCGCCGTGATCGCCGTCGCGGTCACGGCGGACTGGGGACGGCTGCAGAACCAGTTCGCGCAGCCGGACATCGCGCGGCAGATGTTCCCCGACGTCCTCACGCTGGCGCTGAAGAACACCGTGCTGTACACGGTGTCCGGCTTCGTGCTCGGCGTGGCCCTCGGCCTGGTCGTCGCGCTGATGCGGCTGTCCTCCGTGGGCCCGTACCGCTGGGTCGCGAGCGTCTACATCGAGGTCTTCCGCGGCCTGCCCGCGCTGCTGATCTTCGTCTTCATCGCCGTGGCCGTGCCCCTGGCCTTCCCCGGCACGGAGATCCCCGGCGGCACCTACGGCAAGGCCGCCCTCGGGCTCGGTCTGATCGGCGCCGCCTACATGGCGGAGACCTTCCGCGCGGGCATCCAGGCGGTGCCCAAGGGGCAGATGGAAGCGGCCCGTTCGCTGGGCTTCTCGCCCGCCCGCGCGATGGTCTCCATCATCATCCCGCAGGCGTTCCGGATCATCCTCCCGCCGCTCACCAACGAGTTCATCATGCTCTTCAAGGACTCGTCCCTGGTGCTGCTGCTCGGGGTGACCCTGGAGGAGCGGGAACTGTCCAAGTTCGGCCGTGACCTGGCCAGTACGACCGCCAACTCCACGCCGATCCTGGTCGCCGGCCTGTGCTACCTGCTCGTCACGATCCCGCTCGGCTTCGTCGTGCGCCGCATGGAGGCCAAAGCCCAGGAGGCCGTCAAGTGAGCACCCCCGGGACCCCCGCCGCCACCGGCACCGCCGAGATCCAGGTCCGAGACCTGCACAAGTCCTTCGGTGACAACCAGGTGCTCAAGGGCATCGACCTGGAGATCCGCCAGGGCGAGGTCGTCTGCGTCATCGGCCCGTCCGGCTCCGGCAAGTCGACCCTGCTGCGCTGCGTCAACCTCCTGGAGGAACCCACCCGGGGCCAGGTCTTCGTCGGCGGCACCGAGGTGACCGACCCCGACGTCGACATCGACGCCGTACGCCGCCGTATCGGCATGGTGTTCCAGCAGTTCAACCTGTTCCCGCACCTGTCGGTGACCGAGAACCTCACCCTGCCGCAGCGCCGCGTGCTGCGCCGGGACAAGGCGACGGCCGCGCGGATCGCCGCCGAGAACCTGGCGCGGGTCGGCCTGTCCGAGAAGGCGGACGCCTACCCGTCCTCGCTCTCCGGCGGTCAGCAGCAGCGCGTCGCCATCGCCCGCTCGCTGGCCATGGGCCCCGAGGTGATGCTCTTCGACGAGCCGACCTCGGCGCTCGACCCCGAGCTGGTGGGCGACGTCCTCGCCGTCATGCGCATGCTCGCCGACGAGGGCATGACGATGATGGTCGTCACCCACGAGATGACCTTCGCCCGCGAGGTCGCCGACCGGGTCGTGTTCATGGACGGCGGAGTGATCGTCGAGGAGGGCGCCCCCGCCCGGGTGATCGGCGACCCGCAGCACGAGCGCACCCGGCACTTCCTCTCCCGCCTGCTCGACCCGGCGATGGCCGAGGTGGAGGAGGAGACCTCGGACCAGGTGGGCGGGACCGAGCGGTAGCTGTCCTAAGGTGCGGTACATGAGCGATCACGCGGTGCTGCACGTGAAGGGGCGGATCCTCGTCGGCCCGGACGAGGTCCGCGACGAGCTGTGGGTGGTCGGCGGGCGGGTCTCGTACGACCGTCCCGCCGGCGCCCAGGACATCCGGACCGTCGAGGGCTGGGCACTGCCCGGCCTGGTCGACGCCCACTGCCATGTGGGCCTCGGCCCGCACGGCCCGGTGGACTCGGACGTCGCCGAGAAGCAGGCGCTGACCGACCGCGAGGCGGGCACGCTGCTGATCCGGGACGCGGGCTCGCCCTCCGACACCCGGTGGGTCGACGACCGTGAGGACCTGCCGAAGATCATCCGGGCCGGGCGGCACATCGCCCGCACCCGCCGCTACATAAGGAACTTCGCCCACGAGATCGAGCCGGACGAGCTGGTCGCCTATGTCGCCCAGGAGGCCCGGCGCGGCGACGGCTGGGTGAAGCTGGTCGGCGACTGGATCGACCGCGACCTCGGCGACCTGTCCGCCTGCTGGCCCCGCGAGGCGGTGGAGGCGGCCATCGCCGAGGCGCACCGGCTCGGCGCCCGGGTCACCGCGCACTGCTTCGCCGAGAGTTCCCTGCGGGACCTGGTCGAGGCGGGCATCGACTGCATCGAGCACGCCACGGGCCTGACCGAGGACCTGATCCCGCTGTTCGCCGAGCGCGGCGTCGCGATCGTGCCGACCCTCGTCAACATCGCCACCTTCCCCTCCCTCGCCGCGGGCGGCGAGAGCAGGTACCCGCGCTGGTCGGCACACATGCGGCGACTGCACGAGCGGCGCTACGACACGGTGCGCGGCGCGTACGACGCGGGGATCCCGGTGTACGTCGGCACGGACGCCGGCGGCTCGCTGGCGCACGGGCTGGTCGCGGGCGAGGTCGCGGAACTGGTCACGGCGGGGATCCCGGCGGTCGAGGCGTTGTCGGCGACGAGCTGGGGGGCCCGCGCCTGGCTCGGCCGGCCGGGGCTGGAGGAGGGCGCGCCGGCGGACCTGGTGGTGTACGAGGCGGATCCGCGGGCGGACGTACGCGTGCTGGCGGCTCCGCGCCGGGTGGTGCTCAACGGGCTCGTCGTGCAGTAGGGCGCTCACGGGGGCGTGGCCGCACGCCGTCTCGCCACCGTCGCGACGGCCACGGTCCTCGCCGCCGGTCCCGCCGTGCTGGCCGGCGCGGGCTCCGCGCACGCGACCACCGACCACGGTCGTGCGAGCGCGGTCGTCCTGCGCACCGGGCTGGACGTGTCCCTGCTCAACAAGACCGTGCACGTCCCGCTCGCGGTCTCGCTCAACGAGGTCCAGGCACCGCGGAGCGCCGAGCGGACCGCGCTGAGCGCCCGCCTGGACGGTGTGGACGGCGGCAGGCCCTTCTCCGTCCTGGCCGCGGACGTCGCCTCGGCGAAGGCCACGGTGACCGCCGACCGCGCCGAGGGCTCCGTCCGCCTCGCCCACGCCAGGCTGCACGTCCCCGGTCTGCGCGTGCTGTCCCTGGTCGAGGTCGACACGGTCACCGCGAAGGCGACCTGCGCGGCCGGGAAGGCACCCGTCGCCACCTCGAACGTGCTCGGCTCGGTGACGGTGCTCGGCAAGCGCGTGACGCTGACCGCCGGCGGTCCTGCGGACGTCAAGGTGCCCGGGGTCGGCGAGGTCCGCCTCGACCTGTCGAAGCGCGAGACCACGACCCGCTCCGCGGCCGCCACCGCCCTCGAACTCAGAGTCTCCGTCAACCCTCCCCCGAGCTCTACGAGCAGGGGGGACCCCCAACTCAACGTGGCCGAGGTGGAGGGCACCCTGACCCTGGCCGAGGCCACCTGCGAAACCCCCACACACCAGCAAGAGCCGTGGTCCCGTCCACCACCCCCACCCCCGACGTAAAGCCCCAGGGCGCCCCGGCAGAGGCCGACCTGGCAGAAACGGGCGGCAAGCCGACGACCCCGTACTTGGCGGCCGGCGCACTGGGGTTCGTGGTGGTCGGGGGAGGAGCACTGGTACTGGCTCGGCGCCGCAGGGGGTGAGGCCGGGGCGGGGCCCCGGGGCGGTTGTCCTGCGCGTCAGTGAGGGCCAGGTACCGCCGAGGCCAGCGCGTGCAGGAAGTGGTTCGTTGTGGCGCGGTCGCGTACCGCCATCCGTATCCACTCCCCGTCCAGGCCCGGGAACGTGTCCCCGCGGCGTACGGCGAAGCCCAGGTCCCGCAGGCGGCGCCGTACCTCCGCCGCCCCAGGTACTCGTACCAGGACGAACGGCCCCTCCGCGGGGGACACCACCCGCACGCCCCGCTCCGCGAACGACGCGAGTCCCGTGACCAGATGGGCGCGGTCCGCCGCGATGCGGTGGGCCGCATGGGCCGCCTCCGCCAGGGCCCGCGGCGCCACACACGCCCGCGCCGCCGCGAGCGCCGGCGTGGACACCGGCCACAACGGCTGGGCCCGCTCCAGCTCCGCGACCGTCTCCGGCGCGGCCAGGACGTAGCCGATGCGCAGCCCGGCCAGCCCCCAGGTCTTCGTCAGGCTGCGCAGCACCACCACCCCCGGCACGTCCGTCCGCCCGGCCAGCGCCTCCCGCTCACCCGGCACCGCGTCCATGAACGCCTCGTCGACCACCAACGTCCGCCCGGGCCGCGCCAGTTGGGCGACAGCCCCGGCCGGATGCAGCACCGACGTGGGATTCGTGGGGTTGCCGATCACCACCAGGTCGGCGTCCTCGGGAACGGCCGCCGGATCCAGCCGGAACCCGTCCGCCTCCCGCAGCAGCACCCGGTCGACGGTGTGCCCCGCGTCCCGCAGCGCCGCCTCCGGCTCCGTGAACTGCGGATGCACCACGACCGGCCGGCGTACCTTCAGGGCGCGCGCCAGCAGCACGAACGCCTCGGCCGCCCCCGCCGTCAGCAGCACCCGCTCCACCGGAACCCCGTGCCGCGCCGCCACCGCCGCCCGCGCGTCCCGCCCGTCCGGGTAGGCCGCGAGACCGGTCAGCGACTTCGCGATGTGCTCCCGCAGCCACGCCGGGGGCGTGTCGGCCCGGACGTTGACGGCGAGGTCGACCAACGCCGACCCGTCGTCGCGCACTTCGGCGTCACCGTGGTGGCGCAGATCGTGCCCGGAGTCCTCAGTGGGCATGGGCGTGCCCGCCGTGGTGGTGATGCCCGTGCCCGTGGTGGTGCCCGTCGTCGTCCGGGTGGAAGTGCGGCTGCTGCGGCAGCCCCACCTTGTCCTCGAAGCCCGGCAGCGCGATGCGGTACACGCACGAGTCGCAGTTCATCCGCAGGTCGCCCTTGACGGCCTCCTCGTACCGCTCCATCACCAGGTCGAGCAGCTCGGGCTCCGGCCCGATCACGTCCGCCGAGCGCACCTCGATCTCCGGGTGCGCCTGAGCCCAGCCCTCGGTCTGCCGGCGCACCCGGTCCGGCAGGATGCCGGTGAACAGGAAGTACGGGAGCACGACGATCCGCCGCGCGCCGAGCCGCACGCACCGGTCGAGACCGCTCGGCACGTCCGGCGCCGCCAGTGACACGAACGCCGTCTCCACGCCCGCGTACCCGCGCCCCTCCCACAGCAGCCGGGCCGCCTTGTACACCTCGGCGTTGGCGTCCGGGTCCGTCGAGCCGCGCCCGACCAGCAGCACCGTCACATCGGCCCGGTCCTCGGGCGTACGGGCGGCCGAGCCCAGCGCCTCGTCCAGCCGCCGCTCCAGCACGTTCAGCAGTGCCGGGTGCGGGCCCAGCGGGCGCCCGTAGGTGTAGGAGATCCCGGGGTGCCGCTCCTTCTCCCGGGCCAGCGCCGCCGGGATGTCGCCCTTGGCGTGCCCGGCGGACACCAGCATCAGCGGTACGGCGGCGAAACGTCGTACTCCCCGCTCCACCAGCTCGGACACGGCATCGCCCAGCGGCGGCGGGGACAGCTCGATGAAGCCGCCCGCGACGGGCAGCTCGGGGTGGCGACGGCCCAGCTCCCGCACGAAGTCGCGGAACGCCTCGGCTCCGGCCTCGTCCCGGGTGCCGTGTCCGGCGATGAGCAGGGCGGGCGGCTGGGTGGTCACAGGTTCTCCTTCGAAACGGGGTGGTACAGCAGGGCGTTGAGCGCGGCGGCGGCGACCGCCGAACCGCCCTTCTCGGACACGTTGCTCACGGCGGGCAGCCCGCTCTGGCGCAACGCGGCCTTGGACTCGGCCGCGCCGACGAAGCCGACGGGCAGACCGATGACGAGCGCCGGGGAGGCGTCCAGCGTGAGCAGCTCCTCCAGTGCCGTCGGCGCACAGCCGATCACCCACAGGGCGCCGGGGCCGACCTGCTCGTAGGCGAGCCGGATCGCGTGGGCCGAACGGGTCAGCCCCGGACCCGACTCGGCATCCTTCAGCCGGCAGACCGTCTCCCGCCGGGTGATGCCGGCCGCGACCATCTCGACGTCGACGACCACCGGCGCCCCCGCGTGCAGCGCCGCGTGGGCCGTGGCCAGGTCGCCCTCGTCCATGACGAGGTCGCTCGCGTACTCCAGGTCGGCGGCGGAGTGGATGACCCGCTCCACCACCGCCCGGGTCAGCGGCGGGAAGTGCGAGGTGTCCAGGCGGGCGCGCAGCCGCCGGAAGGACTCCTGCTCGATCGGATGAACGACACGGTTCACTTGGCCTCCTCCTGGGAGCCTTCCTGCCAGCGGTAGCCGCGCGGGGTCACCATCCGCCCCGCGATGTCCCGGGTCGCCGTGTTGCCCACGGTCACGACCGTCATCATGTCGACGGTCGCCGGGTCCAGGGCGGCCAGGGTGCTCAGGCGGCTGGACTCGTCCGGCCGCGAGGCGTTGCGGACGACGCCGACGGGCGTCGTCGGCTCCCGGTGCTCCGCGAGGATCGCGAGGGCCTTGGGCAGCTGCCAGTCGCGGCCCCGGGAACGGGGGTTGTAGAAGGTGACCACGAGGTCCGCCTCGGCCGCCGCCCGCACCCGCCGCTCGATGACCTCCCACGGCGTGTGCAGGTCGGACAGGCTGATCGACACATGGTCGTGGCCCAGCGGCGCGCCCAGGATCGCCCCGGCCGCGAGCGCCGCGGTCACGCCCGGCACACCGATCACGTCGATGTCGTCGGACGCCTCGGCGAGCGCGGGGGAGGCCATCGCGTACACGCCCGCGTCCCCGCTCCCGATCAGCGCCACCGCGTGCCCCTGCCGGGCCTCGGCGACCGCGGTCCGCGCCCGCTCCTCCTCCGCGCCGAGCCCCGACTCCAGGATCCGGGTGCCGGGCCGCAGCAGGTCGCGGATCTGGTCGACGTACTGGTCGAGCCCGACGAGCACGGAGGCCCGGCGCAGCTCCGCCCGCGCGCGCGGGGTGAGCAGGTCCCGGGCGCCGGGTCCGAGCCCGACCACCGCGAGCCGGCCGCGCCCCGGCCGCCGTACGACGGCACAGGTCGCCATCGCCGGCTGCCCGTCGGCGCGCCGCGACTTGCGCTTGGGGACGACGAGTTCGCCGCCGCGCGCGAGCGCCGCGGCCTCCGCCACGGAGGGCGTGCCGACGGCGGCGAGCGGCGCGTCGGACGGGTTCGGCACCGCCACCTCGGCCAGTTCCCCGGCGGAGTACGTCACCAGGGGCACCCCGAGGCGTGCGGCGGCGTCGACGATGCCGGGCTCCGCGGCCTTGGCGTCGACGGTGGCGAGTTCGGCGACGGACCGCGCCGAGAGCCCGGCGTCCGCGAGCGCCGCCTCGACCAGCCCGAGCACCTCGTCGACGGGCGCCCCCTTGGACGCGCCGACGCCGACGACCAGCGACGGCGGCCGCAGCAGCACCTCGTGCTCGCCGGGCGCGACCGCGCGGTCCGTCAGACGGATGGTGTGCGTGCCGTGCGGCGCCGTCGGCAGCGCGGGCAGCGGCCAGGCCAACTCGGCCTCCAGGGCGACGGGTTCGCCGTCCAGCAGCGCCCTGGAGACCGACGCGACGGCTCCCTCGAAGGGGAGGCCGAGGGTGTCGAGGCCCGGCAGTCCGACCGAGTCGGTCGCGGTCGTCACCACGGGCTCGGCGCCGAGCAGTCCGCCCACCTCGCGGGCGAGTTCGTTGGCCCCGCCGCCGTGCCCGCCGACCAGCGACACGGCGAACCGGCCGCCCTCGTCGACGCAGACCACTCCCGGGTCGGTCGCCTTGTCGCCCAACAGCGGGGCGACGAGCCGCACCACGGCCCCCGTGGCCAGGAAGCACACCACCTGCTCGCACTCGGCGAACGCGGCCCGCACGGCCTCCCCGACGGGGCCCTCGTACACCCGCGTCCGGTCCGGCCAGGCGGCAGCCAGCCGGTCCCGCGCAGCCGCGCCCGCCGCCGTGGCGGAAATGAGGCCGATCACTGGGCAACTCCTTCACTACGCGCCGCAGGCCTGTCGCCCCACAGCAGGAACACGGGATTGGTGGCCGCGAGCCGGGTCACGTCCCCCGGCAGCGGCGCGAGCCGCGACGACTGCAACAGCACCCCGTCGCAGGAGAACCCGGCACCGGTCAGCGCCTCGCGCGCCGCCGGCACCCGGTCGAGCGCCGCCATCGCGACGACCACCGTCCGCCGGGCCCGGCGTGCGCACGCGGCCACGATGGCGGGCAGCTCGCGGCCCCCGCCGCCGATGAACACGGCGTCCGGGTCGTCGAGTCCGGCCAGCGCCTCCGGCGCCGCCCCGTGCACCGCGTGGACGTCCACACCGTGCGCGGCGGCGTTGGCGCGGATCCGCTCGACCCCGTCCGCGGCCCGCTCGACCGCCACGACGGCGGCACCGAGCCGCGCGCACTCGACCGCCACGGAACCGGAGCCCGCGCCGACGTCCCAGACCAGGTCGCCGAGCCGGGGCCCGAGCCGGGCCAGCGCCAGGGCCCGCACCTCGAACTTGGTGATCATCGAGTCGCGGTGGGCGAACGCGGACTCCTCCAGCGCCCATCGGCCGGGCCGCGCGGACACCCCGGCGACGGTCCGCACCGGGCCCAGTTCCCGCGCCTCGTCCAGGCACAGCACCACGCTCACGGCCGTACCCCAGTCGCGGGCCGCGGCCTCGGCGGGCGTGACCCGCTCCACGTGCTCGCACTCCGGATCGCCGAGCGCGCTCGCCACGACCAGCACCCGGCCCTCGGGGAGCGCGGCGCCCAGCTCGGCGGGGCCCGCCCCCGGCCCGGTCAGCACGGCGACCTTGGGATGCGCGCGGCAGGCGTTGACGGCCGTACGGAGGTCACGGCCGTGCGCGCTGACCACGACCGCGTCGTCCCAGGGCAGCCCGAGCCGCGCGAACGCCGTCGCGACGGACGAGACCCCGGGCCGCACGTCGAGTCGCTCCGCCCCGAAGCGCTCCGCCAGCGCCCGCACGATCCCGAAGAACCCCGGATCGCCCGAGGCAAGCACGACGACCCGGTCGCCCTTGTCGAGACGCCGCTCCACTGCGTCCAGCGCGGGCGCCAGCGGCCCGAGGACGATCCGCTCGGCCGCCTCGGGCGTCCGTACGGCGTCCAGATGCCGCCGCCCGCCCACGACCAGCGCGGCCCCGGCCAGGACGTCGCCGGGAACCGGCGCCCCCGTCCCCGTACCGACGACCGTGATCCCCGCCGTCATGTGCGCGCACCCCGCTCGCGCAGCGCCTTGCGGGCCTCGGGGTCGGCCTTGCGATGGCCGTGGAAGTGGCCCGGGTGGTACAGGTGCGAGCGGGTGCCGTGGGCGTCCAGGGCCGCGCCGACCAGGAAGAGGGTGTGCTTCCAGAGCTTGTGCTCCTTGACCGTCTCCTCCAGCGTGCCGATCGTGCACCGGACGACCAGCTCCTCCGGCCAGGTGGCCTGGTGGGCGACGATCACCGGGGTGCTGGTCGGGTAGCCGCCCTCCAGCAGCTCCCGGACCAGCTGGCCGCTGCGGGCGGCGGACAGGAAGATCGCCATGGTGGTGCCGTGGCGCGCGAACTCGCGCACCTCCTCGCCGGGCGGCATCGGGGTCTTGCCGCCGCCGAGCCGGGTGAGCACGACGGACTGCGCGACCTCGGGGATGGTCAGCTCCCGCTGGGCGAGCGCGGCGACGGCGGAGAACGAGGAGACGCCGGGCACGATCTCCGTCGCGATCCCGATCTCGGCGCACCGGTCGACCTGCTCCTGCGTGCCGCCCCACAGGGCCGGGTCGCCGGAGTGGATACGGGCGACCCGCAGCCCCTCGTCCTGGGCGCGCCGGTAGACGGCGACGACGTCCTCCAGGGACATGGTCGCCGAGTCGAGGATCTCCGCGCCCTCGCGCGCGTGCTGGAGGACCTCCGCCTGCACCAGGCTGGCCGCCCAGATCACCACGTCGGCCTCGGCGATGGCGCGCGCGGCACGGAACGTCAGCAGATCGGCGGCGCCGGGGCCGGCCCCGACGAAGGTCACCTTGCCGGTGGGGGCATCGGCCATGGGGAGGGGTCCTCTCGTACGAAATGTCATGGTGTGCGGGGGTGGCAACGCGGCCGGATGTGCGCGACGGGGGGTCGATCGGATAGCAAGGCCCTATGGCGGTCCTCGTCGCGCTCGGCGCGTTCCTGATGACGCTGGCCGGCGGCTGGACGGCACAGCGCGTGACCGACCGTCGCCACCTGGTCCTGGGCCTGGCCGGCGGCCTGATGCTCGGCGTGGTCGGCCTCGACCTGCTGCCGGAGGCGCTGCGCGCCGCCGGCCGGGAGATCTTCGGCGTACCCGCGGCCCTGCTGCTGTTCGTGGCCGGTTTCCTCCTGGCCCACCTGGTGGAACGCCTGCTGGCCGCCCGGCAGGCCGCGCACGGCGGCGAGGAGCACGGTCACCGGGCGCCCGAGGTGGGCCTGACGGCGGCGGCCGCGATGGTCGGCCACAGCGCCATGGACGGTGTGGCGATCGGCGCGGCCTTCCAGGTCGGCGGCGGCATGGGCACGGCGGTCGCGCTCGCCGTGATCGCCCACGACTTCGCGGACGGCTTCAACACGTTCACCATCACGAGCCTGTACGGCAACGCGCGCCGCAAGGCCGTCGCCATGCTGGTCGCCGACGCCTGCGCACCCGTGCTCGGCGCGCTGTCGACGGTCTTCTTCACCATCCCCGCGACGCTGCTCGGCGGCTATCTCGCCCTCTTCGGCGGCGCGCTCCTGTACCTCGCCGCCGCCGAGATCCTGCCGGAGGCCCATCACGAGCACCCCGCCCGCTCGACCCTGCTGTGCACGGTGGCGGGCGCCGCGTTCATCTGGCTGGTGGTGGGCCTGTCCGGCTGAGGACGGCACGGCGCCGGCCGGCCCGCTCACAGCTTGCCGCCCCGTCTGTTCGAGCGCGGCGCGGGCGCGATCAGCGTGGAGAGGTACGGCAGCGGCGTCCCGTCCAGATCGGCGGCGGGCCGGATGAACTCCTCCGCCAGCCCGAGCGCCGACCCCCACACCGCATCGCCGATCCGCCCGGTCTCCCGCAGCGCCTCGGCCACCTCCCCGGCCTGCCGCCCGAACTTGTACGCGACGACGGTTCCGGGACCGTTCAGCGCCTCCTTGAGCACGGCGGCCCCGGCGGTCACCGGTACGAGCGTCAGCGGCTCGGTGCCCTCGGTGAGGACGGCACCCGACCGCGCGGCGAGATCCTGCATGGCGGTGATCCCGGGCACGGTCTCGATACCCGTCCCCGGCACCAGCTCCGTGATGGTCTGCGCGAGATAGGTGAAGGTGGAGTACACGTTGGGGTCGCCGATGGTCGCGAAGGCGACCGAACCGCCCTCCCTGAGCAACTCGGCGACCCGCTCGCCGGCCGCGTCCCAGGCGGCCTCCCGCCGCGCCCGGTCGCTGCGCTCGTTGAGCGCGAACACGACCCGGACGACCTTCTCCGCGGGCACGTAGTGCAGCACGGTCGCCTCGGCCCGGCCCTGCTCACCCGTGTCCATGACGGGTACGACGACGACAGCGGCCGCGCGCAGGGCGTTGACGCCCTTGACGGTCACCAGCTCCGGGTCACCGGGACCGACTCCGACTCCGATCAGCCTGCTGCTCATGACGTCCGGCACCTCTCCACGAACCGACGGGCCGCACCGGGCGCGGACGCCCAGTGCGTGTGCAGATAACTCGCGTGCACACCCTGCTGTACGAAACCTTCGACCCGCCGTCGAGGGGCGCGCACACCCCAGGCGGGAGCCGCCTCCGAGCCGGGCTCGACGACCGTGCGGTGGAACTCGTGCCCGCGCATCCGGGTCCCGGCGGCGGCGAGCACACTGTCGCCGACGGCCACGGCGTCGCGATAGCCGAGGGTGAGCCGTTCACTCATGCGGGCGGTGGCGTCGAGCACTCCGCACATCGGCCGCCCGTCCAACTCCCGGCACAGATACAGCAGCCCGGCGCACTCGGCGGCGACGGGAGCACCGCCGAGCGCGAGTTCGGCGACGGCCTTCCTGAGCGGTTCGTTGGCGGACAACTCGGCGGCGTACACCTCGGGGAAGCCCCCGCCGATGACCAACCCGCGTGTCCCGTCGGGCAGTCGCTCGTCGCGCAGCGGGTCGAAGGGGACGACGTCGGCTCCGGCGGCGGTGAGCAGTTCTGTGTGCTCGGCGTAGGAGAAGGTGAACGCTTCCCCGCCGGCGAGGGCAATGACTGGTGCTTCCCGATGCCGGTCGGCATTCTCCAGCCCGTCCGGCGCTTGGGGACGAGGCCGTTCAGGCCGAAGCGGGGGGCTGGGGGCGGCAGCCCCCAGGACCTCGACGGCATCCCAGGTCGCACAGGGCAGGACACCCGCACTGCGCGCCAGCGCGACCAGCCCGTCCACATCACACCCGTCGGAGACCTGCGCACCCATCGCCGCAACGGCCTCCACGGCCTCAGCCCGCCGCTCGGCGACCGGCACAAGACCCAGATGCCGCGACGGCGTGTCCACCTGCGGCGCCCGCCGCAACACCCCCAACACCGGCACCCCGACGGAGTCCAACGCGTCCCGCAGCAACTCCTCGTGCCGGTCCGAGGCGACCTTGTTCAGGATCACGCCCCCGACCCGCACCTCCGGGTCCCAGGACACGAACCCGTGCACCAGCGCGGCCACCGACCGCGACTGCGCCGACGCGTCGACGACGAGCACCACCGGCGCCCGCAGCAGCTTCGCCACCTGGGCGGTGGACGCCAGTTCACCCTCCCCGGCAGCCCCGTCGTACAGCCCCATCACACCCTCGACGACCGCGATGTCGCACCCGCGCGCGCCGTGCGCGAACAGCGGACCGACCAGCTCCGGCCCGCACAGGTACGCGTCGAGGTTGCGCCCCACGCGCCCGGTGGCGAGCGCGTGATACCCGGGGTCGATGTAGTCCGGACCGACCTTGTGCGGGGACACGGCGAGCCCCCGCCCGGTCAGCGCGGCCATCAGCCCCGTGGCCACGGTGGTCTTGCCGCTGCCGGACGACGGCGCGGCGATGACCAGCCGGGGCACGGACGTCACCACTCGATGCCCCTCTGGCCCTTCTGGCCCACGTCCATGGGGTGCTTCACCTTGGACATGTCGGTGACGAGATCCGCGAAGTCGACCAGCTTCTGCGGCGCGTTCCGCCCGGTGATCACCACATGCTGGGTGCCGGGCCGGTCGCGCAGCACCGACACGACCTCGTCCGTGTCGACCCAGCCCCAGTGCATCGGGTACGCGAACTCGTCGAGCACGTACAGCTTGTACGTCTCGGCCGCCAGGTCCCGCTTGACCTGCTCCCAGCCCTCCCGGGCCTTCTCCTCGTTGGTCGAGTTGTCACCCTGGATGTCGCGCTGCACCCACGACCAGCCCTCGCCCATCTTGTGCCAGTCGACGGTCCCGCCCTCGCCGGAGGCGCCGAGCACGCGCAGCGCGTTCTCCTCGCCGACCTTCCACTTGGCCGACTTGACGAACTGGAAAACCCCGATGGGCCACCCCTGGTTCCAGGCGCGCAGCGCGAGCCCGAACGCGGCGGTGGACTTCCCCTTGCCGATGCCCGTGTGCACGACGACGAGCGGACGATTGCGGCGCTGACGGGTCGTCAGTCCGTCGTCCGGTACGACACTCGGCTGTCCCTGCGGCATTACGCAGCCCTCCTGTTGCTGTTGCCCTGCACATCCCGCACCAGCCCGGCGATGCTGTCCGCCCGCAGCTCGTCCAGCGTCACCGCCGTACCGCCCAGCTCACCCGCGAGCTGCCCGGCGAGCCCCAGCCGCACCGGCCCCGACTCGCAGTCCACGACCACGGAGGCGACCTGCTCGGCCGCGAACAGCCGCGCCGCACGCCCCGCCAGGGCGACCGGTTCCGGGCCGCCCGTGGCCCGCCCGTCCGTCACCACCACGACGAGCGCCCGCCGCGCCGGATCCCGCAGCCGCTCGACCCGCAGCACCTCGTGCGCGCGCAGCAGCCCGGCCGCGAGCGGCGTCCGCCCGCCCGTCGGCAGCGACTCCAGCCGGGCCGCCGCCGCGTCCACGGACGAGGTCGGCGGCAGCGCGACCTGCGCGTCCTTGCCGCGGAAGGTCACCAATCCCACCTTGTCCCGCCGCTGGTACGCGTCCAGCAGCAGCGACAGCACGGCACCCTTCACGGCGCTCATCCGCTGCCGCGCCGCCATCGAACCGGAGGCGTCGACCACGAACAGCACCAGGTTTCCCTCGCGCCCCTCGCGGGTGGCCTGCCGCAGATCGTCCCGGCGCACCACGAGCCCCGGCCCGGAGCGTCCGCGCGCCCGCTGGTGCGGAGCCGCGGCCCGGACGGTCGCCGCCAGGTGCAGCTTGGTGAGCGTGCCCCGGGGCCGCCGGGCCCCGGTGGTCCGCCCGTGCTCGGTCCGCGCCCGTGACCGCCGCCCGGCGGCACCCTCACCGAGTCCGGGCACGCTCAGCACCCTCGTACGGAACGGCTCGGCGGCGCGGGCCGGAGCCTGCTCGGCGGCGCCGGACGCCTGCGGCTGCCCGCCCTCGCCCTCCTCGGGCCGCGCCCCGGTGTCACCGCCCTGCGGGCCGCTGTCCGGCGCCGGCTGCCCGCCGCCCCCACCGCCTCCGCCGGACCCGTCCGGGTCGGGATCCTCGTCGTCGGCGGAGTCCCCGAACTCCTCCAGCGTCTCGTCGAGCTTGTCCTCGTCCAGGCCCGGCGCGTCGAAGGGGTTGCGCCGACGCCGGTGCGGCAGCGCGAGCAGCGCGGCCTGCCGTACGTCCTCGGCGAGCACCTCGGTCCGCCCGGCCCACGCGGCCAGCGCGGTCGCCGTACGCGCCATCACGATGTCGGCCCGCATGCCGTCCACCTCGAAGGCGGCACAGGTCGCCGCGATCTGCCGCAGCGCGCCGTCGCCCAGCCGCACGGACGGCAGCAGCGCACGCGCGGCCACGATCCGGGCCCGTACGGCGGCCTCCTCGTCCGCCCAGCGCGCGGCGAAGCCGGCCGGGTCGTCGTCGTAGGCGAGCCGCCGCCGCACGACCTCCACCCGCTGCTCCGGCTCGCGGGAGGCCGCGACCTCCACGGTCAGCCCGAACCGGTCGAGCAACTGCGGCCGCAGCTCGCCCTCTTCGGGGTTCATGGTCCCGACGAGCAGGAAACGGGCCGCGTGCCGTACGGAGACACCCTCTCGCTCGACGTACGAGGCGCCCATCGCGGCCGCGTCGAGGAGCAGGTCGACCAGGTGGTCGTGGAGCAGGTTGACCTCGTCGACGTAGAGGATCCCGCGGTGCGCGTCGGCCAGCAGGCCCGGCTCGAAGGCCTTCACGCCCTCCGCGAGCGCCCGCTCGATGTCGAGGGCACCGACCAGCCGGTCCTCGGAGGCGCCGACGGGCAGCTCGACCATCCGGCTCGGACGGGACTCGAACGCGCCCGGCTCGTGCGGCCCGTCCGGGCACGCCGGGTCCGGCGCCCCGGGGTCGCAGGAGAACCGGCACCCGGAGACGACGTCCACCTCGGGCAGCAGCGCCGAAAGAGCGCGTACGGCCGTCGACTTGGCGGTGCCCTTCTCGCCGCGCACCAGCACGCCGCCGACCGCCGGTGACACGGCGTTCAACAGCAGCGCGAGCCGCAGGTCGTCCTGGCCGACGACGGCCGTGAACGGAAACGGGGTACTCACTTCTCGTCGCCCTCCAAGTCGCCTTCCAGCTCCAGGTAGGTGGCGCGCAGTCGCTCCAGCGTCTCCGCGTCCGGCTCGGCCCACAGCCCGCGCTCGGCCGCCTCCAGCAGCCGCTCCGTGATCCCGCGCAGCGCCCACGGGTTGGACTTCTTCATGAAGTCCCGGTTCTCCGGGTCGAAGACGTACTCGGCGCTGAGCTTCTCGTACATCCAGTCGTCCACGACCCCGGCCGTGGCGTCGTAGCCGAACAGGTAGTCCACGGTCGCCGCCATCTCGAAGGCGCCCTTGTAGCCGTGCCGCCGCATGGCCGCCATCCAGCGCGGGTTGACCACGCGGGCGCGGAAGACGCGGTGCGTCTCCTCGCCGAGGGTGCGGGTCCTGACCTGGTCCGGTACGGCGGAGTCGCCGACGTACGCCTCCGGGGAGGCCCCGGTGAGGTGGCGGACCATGGCGACCATGCCGCCGTGGTACTGGAAGTAGTCGTCGGCGTCGACGAGGTCGTGCTCGCGGGTGTCGACGTTCTTCGCGGCCACGGCGATCCGCCGGAACGCGGTCTCCATGTCCCCGCGTGCCGCCCGCCCGTCGAGCCCGCGCCCGTAGGCGTAACCGCCCCAGACGGCGTACACCTCGGCGAGGTCGGCGTCGCTTCTCCAGTTGCGGGCGTCGATCAGCGGCAGCAGACCGGCGCCGTACGCGCCCGGCTTGGAGCCGAAGATACGGGCCGTCGCGCGCCGCCGGTCGCCGTGCTCGGCGGTGTCCTCGTCGGCGTGGGCGCGCACGAAGTTCCGGTCGGCGGGCTCGGCCAGCTCGGCCACCGCCCGCACCGCGTCGTCGATCAGCCCGACCACGTGCGGGAACGCGTCGCGGAAGAAGCCCGAGATGCGGACCGTGACGTCGATGCGCGGCCGGCCGAGCTCGGCCAGGGGCACGATCTCGAAGCCGGTCACCCGGCGCGAGGCGTCGTCCCAGACGGGACGGCAGCCCAGCAGCGCCAGGATCTCGGCGATGTCGTCGCCCTGGGTGCGCATCGCGGACGTACCCCAGACCGTCAGGCCGACGGACTTCGGGTACTCGCCGGTGTCCTGCAGATACCGCTGCACCAGCGAGTCGGCCAGCGACTGCCCGACCTCCCAGCTCAGCCGGGACGGGATGGCCTTGGGGTCGACCGAGTAGAAGTTGCGGCCGGTCGGCAGGACGTTGACCAGGCCGCGGGTCGGCGAGCCGGAGGGACCGGCGGGGACGTAACCGCCGTTCAGCGCCCGGAGGATGTGACCGATCTCGTCCGTGGTCCTGGCGAGCCGCGGCACGACCTCGGCGCAGGCGAACTCCAGCACCGCGACGGCGTCGGGGAGTTCGGCGCCGAGGACGTCACGGACGAGGGCCGGCACCGTCGCGCCGTCCCAGCCGCGCTCCTCCATCCCCTCCGCGACCCGCCGGCACAGCTGCTCCAGCAGGTCGATCGCGTCGGCGGCGGTGCGCGAGGGGCCGTCGACCAGGTCCGTCAGCTCCACCGGCACCTTCACCGGCGCGCCCGGCTCGGCGAGCAGCTCCTTCTCCACCAGCCCGAAGTGCTCGGCCAACGAGGCCCGCAGCCCCGGCAGGGCGTTCGCCTGCCCGCCCCACACCTGCGAGGCGCGCAGCACGGCGAGGACCAGGTTGACGCGCGGCTCCGCGACCGGGCCGCCGCCGAGGATGTGCAGACCGTCGCGGATCTGCACGTCCTTGATCTCGCACAGATAGCCGTCGATGTGCATGACGAACTCGTCGAAGTCGTCCTCGTCCGGCTGCTCGTCGATGTGCAGGTCGTGGTGGAGCTCGGCGGCCTTGACGAGGGTCCAGATCTGGGCGCGGACGGCCGGGGCCTTCGTCGGGTCCAGGTCGGAGACGAGCGCGTACTCGTCGAGCAGTTGCTCCAGCTTGGCCAGGTCGCCGTAGGTGTCGGCGCGGGCCATCGGCGGGACCAGGTGGTCGACGACGGTGGCGTGGCCGCGCCGCTTGGCCTGGGTGCCCTCGCCGGGGTCGTTGACGATGAAGGGGTAGATCAGCGGGAGATCGCCGAGGACCGCGTCCGGCGCGCAGCCCTTGCCGAGCCCCAGCCCCTTGCCCGGCAGCCACTCCATCGTGCCGTGCTTGCCCATGTGCACGATCGCGTCCGCGCCGAACGAGTTTTCCAGCCAGCGGTACGCCGCCATGTAGTGGTGCGAGGGCGGCATGTCGGGGTCGTGGTAGATCGCGATCGGGTTCTCGCCGAAGCCGCGCGGCGGCTGGATCATCACGACGACGTTCCCGAACCGGAGCGACGCGAGGACGATGTCGTCGCCGTCCACGTAGAGGCTGCCCGGTGGCTCGCCCCACGCCTGAAGCATGGCGTCCCGCAGCTCGGGGTCGAGCTTGTCGAACCAGGCCCGGTAGTCGGCGAGCGGCACGCGCGCGGGCGCGGCGGCCAGCTGCTCCTCGGTGAGCCACTCGACGTCGTGGCCGCCGGCCTCGATGAGCCGGTGGATCAACTCGTCGCCGTTGTCGGGGTATTCGGTGAGGGAGTAGCCGGCATCCCGCAGCGCGTCGAGCACCCGGACCGCGGAGGCCGGGGTGTCCAGGCCCACCGCGTTGCCGACCCGCGAGTGCTTGGTCGGGTACGCGGTGAAGACGAGCGCGACCTTCTTCTCGGCGTTCTCCTTGTGCTTCAACCGCGCGTGCCGCAGGGCGATTCCGGCGACGCGCCCGGCCCGCTCGGGGTCGGCGACGTACACCGGGACGTCGTCCGCACCCTGCTCCTTGAAGGAGAACGGCACGGTGACCAGGCGGCCGTCGAACTCCGGGATCGCGACCTGCATCGCCGCGTCCATGGGGGAGAGGGCCGCGTCGGACTCGTCCCAGGCGGCCCGGGAGGAGGTCAGGCACAGGCCCTGCAGCACCGGGACGTCCAGGTCGGCGAGGGCACCGATGTCCCAGGCCTCCTCGTCGCCGCCGGCCGACGCCTGCGAGGCGTGCGTGCCGCCGGCGGCCAGGACGGTGGCGACGAGGGCGTCGGTCCGGCCGAGGATCTCGTACAGCCCGGCGTCGGCCCCGCGCAGCGAACCGCAGTACACGGGAAGGGCGTTGGCGTCCCGCGCCTCGATCGCCTCGCACAGGGTGTCGACGAAGGCGGTGTTGCCGCTCAGCTCGTGGGCCCGGTAGAAGAGCACGCCGACGGTCGGCCGGCCCTCGACGAAGACGCGCTCGCCGCGGACGCCGTACTCCGGCATCTTCTGCGGCTCGGCGAAGCCCTCGCCCGTCAGCAGCACCGTGTCGGACAGGAACCGGGCGAGCTCGGTGAGGTTGGCGGGGCCGCCCTCGACCAGGTAGCGCAGCGCCTCGGCCACCACACCGGCCGGCACGGACGACTCGGCCATCAGCTCGGCGTCGGGCACCGCCTCCCCGCCCAGCAGCACGGTCGGGATCCCGGCGGCCTTCAGCGCGGCGAGCCCCTCCTCCCAGGCCCGCTTGCCGCCGAGCAGCCGGACGACGGCGAGGTCGGCCTGCCGGACGAGCTCCGGGAGCTCCTCGGCGACGTCGACCCGGGTCGGGTTGCCGATCAGATAGGAGGCGCCGGAGGCCCGTGCCGCCAGCAGATCGGTGTCGGCGGTCGACAACAACAACACTGTGCTCATGCGGGCGCTCCCGGTGGAATGAAAGGCAGTCCTTGTGGCGCGCCCGACTCGATGAGCCGCCAGAGCGCGTCCGTGTCCGCGTGCTGTTCGATCAGGTCGCCGAGCCGGTCGAGCTGCTCCTCGCGCAGCGCGGCGAACGAGGTGTCGGGGGCCGGGACGAAGCGGCGCCCCGCGGCGGCCGCCACCTCGCGCAGAAAGGCCCGCCGGAAACCGTCCGACTCCAGTGAGCCGTGCCAGTGCGTGCCCCAGGTCTGGCCGACCCGGCAGCCGTCCAAGAAGGCCGTTCCGCCGTGGATGTCGGCGACCCCGTGGTGGATCTCGTACCCCTCGACGTGCTCGCCGAGGGCTTCGCCGACGGGCCTGGTGAGGGTCTTCTCGCGGGCGAACCGCACCCGCACGGGCAGGACCCCGAGACCGTCCACCTGACCCTCGCGGCTCTCGACGTCGTCCTCGATGTGCTCGCCGAGCACCTGGAAGCCGCCGCAGATGCCGAGAACGGGCCGGCCCTCACGGGCCCTTGCGACGACGGCATCGGCCAGTCCCCGCTCCCGCAGCCATTCCAGCGCCCGGACCGTCCCCCGGGTGCCCGGGATCACGACGAGGTCGGCGTCGGCGAGTTCCTCCGGCCGGTCCACGAACCGCACGACGACACCGGGTTCGGCGGCCAGCGCGTCCACGTCGGTGAAGTTGGACATGAGCGGGATCGCGCAGACGGCGACGCGCAGCACGTCCTGGCCGAGGGGCGGGGACACGGTCGACTCGCGCACGGTCCCGCGCAGCGAGACGCGCAGCCCGTCCTCCTCGTCGATCCCGAGCCCGTGCCGGAACGGAAGCACGCCGTAGGTGTGCCGTCCGGTGAGCCCGTGCAGCATGTCGAGCCCCGGCTCCAACAGGGACACGTCCCCACGGAACTTGTTGACGAGGAACCCGGCGACGAGCTCCTGGTCCTCGGGCGAGAGCAGGGCGACGGTCCCGAAGAAGGAGGCGAAGACGCCCCCGCGGTCGATGTCGCCGACGACGAGCACGGGGAGGCGGGCGTTGCGCGCGATCCCCATGTTCACGATGTCGGTCCGCCGCAGATTGATCTCGGCGGGCGAACCGGCCCCCTCACAGATCACCGCGTCATACGTGCCCCGCAACTCGGCGAGACAGTCGAGAACCGTCCCGAGGAGTCGCTGCTGGTGCCCGCCGTGCAGCCTTTTCCCGGGGGACGACCCCCCAGACCCCCCGAAGAACCCGCGCGCGCTCATCTCGCCCACCGGCTTGCCCAGCAGCACGACTTGGCTGCTGCTCTCGCCGCCCGGCTTGAGCAGCACGGGATTCATCAGCGCCGTCGGCTCCACCCGGCACGCCTGGGCCTGCATGGCCTGCGCCCGCCCGATCTCCGCGCCCTCGCGCGTGACGAACGAGTTGAGGGACATGTTCTGCGCCTTGAAGGGCGCGACCTTGACCCCCTGCCGGACCAGCCACCGGCAGATCCCCGCCGTCACGACGCTCTTGCCGGCGTCGGAGGTGGTGCCGGCGACGAGAAGACCACCGTTCATGACCTGCGCCCCCTTGCTCTCGCTGCGATGGCGCGCGCGGCGACCCCGACGCCGAGCGCGAGCAGACCGACCCGACGGGAGAGCCGTACGGCCCGGTCGATGTCCTCGGTGGCCACGGCACGGCCGCCGCAGTTGAGCACGGGCCGGTGCTCGAAGCGCCCTCCGTAGGAGAGCGTTCCGCCGAGCCGCACACCCAACGCCCCCGCGAAGGAGGCTTCGACGGGCCCCGCGTTGGGACTCGGATGCCTGCGCGCGTCGGCCCGCCAGGCATGCAGGGCGCCGCGCGGATCGGGGCCCGTGGCGGTGGCCAGTACGGCGGTGAGCCGGGCCCCCGGCCACCCGGCGAGGTCGTCGAGGCGGGCGGAGGCCCACCCGTAGCGCCGGTACCGGGGCGACTTGTGCCCGACCATGGCGTCGAGGGTGTTCACGGCGCGGAAGCCGAGCAGTCCGGGCACGCCGGCGACGGCCCCCCACACCAGAGCCCCCACCACGGCGTCGGACGTGTTCTCCGCGACCGACTCCACGACCGCCCGGGCGATCCCGTCGGCGTCGAGGGCTTGTGGATCGCGTCCGCACAGATGCGGCAGCCGCGCCCGCGCCGCCTCGACGTCCCCCGCCTCCAGGGCACGCGCGATGATCCCGGCCTCCCGGGCGAGCGAAGTCCCCCCGACGACGGCCCAGGTGGCGGCGCCGGTCAGCGCGACGGAGGCGGCGGCACAGCGGCGTACGTACGTCTCGCCCACGGCCCCGAGGGCGACGGCCCCGCCGACGCACACGGCGGTGTGCAGCGCGCCCCAACCCCGGTGGTCCCGCCACAACGTCCGCTCCACGGCCGCGGCGGCCCGCCCGAACGCGGCGACCGGATGCCCCCGGCGGGGATCGCCCAGGAGCAGGTCACCGAGGAGTCCGGCGGCGGCGCCGTACGCGAAGACGCGATCGGCACGCATCGGCTCAGCCGGCCGCGGGGTGGGGCAGCGTTCCGGTTCTGTGCCTGGGCGGCCGAGAGAGCATGGCGATGTGTCCTCACTCAGGGTGTCCACGCCCTGAATCGACGAGACCGGCGGTGAGAGTTCCTGGCTCCCGGGGATTGCTACCCCGGTGACAGTGGCGGGACCGCGCCGGATTCTCACCGGCTTCCTCTTCTGCCGCCGTACTTGGCTCCGGAAGTCCACCACGGGCCCGGAAGGGCCGTCAACTTGCTGTTGACCTGCAGGGGGAGAGTGTGCAGAACCCCACACCGGCCGGGGCCGCACCGGTGTGAGGGCATGCGAAAGGCTCCTCCCCGAAGGCATCGGGGAGGAGCCCTGCGTACGTCGGTCAGGCCTTGGCCATGATCAGGTAGATGCCGTACGCCACCGCGGCCGCGCAGGTCGCGAAGCACACGTACGCTCCGGTCAGCGCGAGGGCGGCGGAGTCGCCCTGCGCGGCGGCGCGTTCGCGGCGGGAGAGGCCGGCGACGCCGAGGGTGAAGAGGGCCACGAGGCCCACGGTGACGGCGAGGCTGGCGCCGAAGACGGAGCCGAGGGCCGCCCAGTCGATCTTCATGCTGATGCTTCCTTAGTAACCGGGGCTCGGGGTCAGACGGCGGCGGTCGGCGGGACGGCCGGGTCGGTGGCGGGGGCGGTCGCCTGGGCCGGGATGGTGGCGGTGAGGCCGTCGGCCACGGTGCCCGCCGGGGGAGGCGTCACGGCGGCGATCGCCGTGGTCACCACGCCGGCCGGCTCGTCGGTGTCGTTGACGTTGGTGTGGTCGACCACCTCGCGGCGGGAGACCTTCCAGATCGCGGCACTGGCGGCGACGAGGAAGACCGCGACCACGGCCGTGCCCCAGTCACCCAGGTCGGTCACCGACTCGGCGAGCGCGCCGACCAGAGCCGCGGCCGGCAGCGTGAGCCCCCAGGCGACGAACATCCGGGTGGCCGTGGACCAGCGGACCACGCCGCCCTTGCGGCCCAGGCCCGCGCCCATCACGGAGCCGGAGACGACGTGCGTGGTGGACAGGGAGAAACCGAGGTGGGAGGAGGCCAGGATGGCCGTGGCCGCGCTGGTCTGGGCGGCGAAGCCCTGCTGCGGCTGAAGGTCGGTCAGGCCCTTGCCCATGGTGCGGATGATGCGCCAGCCGCCGATGTAGGTGCCGAGCGCGATGGCCAGACCCGCGGAGAGGATGACCCAGGTGGGAGGGTTCGAGCCCGGGGCGATGGAGCCGCCGGCGATCAGGGCCAGCGTGATGATGCCCATTGTCTTCTGGGCGTCGTTGGTGCCGTGCGCGAGCGAGACCAGGCCGGCGGAGGCGATCTGGCCGGCGCGGTAGCCCTTGCGGGTGGCCTCGCCGTCGGCGTTCTTGCCGATCGCGTAGGAGAAGCGGGTGGCGACCATCGCCGCCAGGCCCGCCACGATCGGGGCCGCGACCGCCGGGAGCAGCACCTTGGTGACGAGCACGTCACCGTGGACGGCGCCGGTGCCGGCCGAGGCGACGGTGGCACCGATCAGGCCGCCCATGAGGGCGTGCGAGGAGCTGGAGGGCAGTCCGACCAGCCAGGTCGCCAGGTTCCAGAGGATCGCGCCCACCAGCGCGGCGAAGATGACCTCGGGACGTATGCCGGACTCGTCGACGAGTCCCTTGGAGATCGTGTTGGCGACCTCCACGGAGAGGAAGGCGCCCACCAGGTTGAGCGCGGCGGACATGGCCACCGCGATCTTGGGCTTGAGTGCACCGGTCGAGATGGTCGTGGCCATCGCGTTGGCGGTGTCGTGGAAACCGTTCGTGAAATCGAACGCGAGTGCGGTTACCACCACAATCGCGAGGATCAGCGAGAAGTTTTCCATTTACCCAGACAATCTTTAGAGGTCATCGGCCGGTTGACCGTAGGCAACCTGGGTGAACGGAAGGTGAACTGGGAGGGGCTTGAGGGTGTCGCGAGACGGGGGTTGTCGCCCTGTTTCGACCGGACGGCCCAGGCGTGCCTTGATTAGTCACCCCGGGCGAACGTCCTCAGCCCGTTCGGCGACCCGTTGAAGAGATTCTGGTCACCCGGCAGGCTGCCGCTGTTGTCGTACTGCCAGAAGGTCCAGTACGACCATCCGGCCGGCAGCGCCCCCGCGTCCCCCGAGCCGTGGCGGGCTATCCACAGGGCGTGGTTCGCGGCGAAGGCGCCGCTGCCGCCGGTGCACAGGTTCCACCAGTGGGTGGTCGTGTAGATCACCGGGCGGCGGCCGGTCCGCCGCTTCAGTTCGTCGCTGAAGGACTTGATCCAGGCGACCATCCGCGCCTTGCTCAGGCCGTAGCACTTGTCCTTCTTGTCGTAGGGGTTGTACTCGACGTCGAGGGCGGGCGGCAGCGTCCAGCCGTCCGCCGTCCAGGCCCCGCCGCCCCGCACGAAGTACGCGGCCTGGGCCTTGCCGGACGACTTGTTCGGCACGGCGAAGTGGTACGCGCCCCGGATCAGGCCCGCGGCGCGCGAGCCGTCGTACTGCTGGGCGAAGTAGGGGTTGCGGTAGGCCGTGGCCTCGGTCGCCTTGATGTAGACGAACCGGGCGCCCTTGGCCTTCGCGCTCGGCCAGTCGACGTTCCGCTGGTGGGACGAGACGTCGTGGCCCTTCGGCGGGCCGGCCGCGGCGGCCGGAACGCCGGCGAACACGGCCGCCGCGCCCCCGGTGACGAGGGCCAGGGCGGACGCCGCGAGGACGCGGGTGCGGTGGCGGGACGGTTGGTGATCGCGGGCCATGTTTCCCCCCGGAATGGCGACGTGCACGACACGGCGCGACCAGACGCTACTGGAAGATCATTGAATTCCGGATGATCCCCGGCCAAGGATGCCGACGGGGCGATTTATGGCTGTATGCGGTCTTTCGGAGGCGCGGCTTCCGGCCTAAAGTGCCCCGCCCCGGGGATCCGTCGAGACGCCGCCTGGCAGGATCGGCGCATGGCGGAACAGCGGCGGGACCAGCGCGACATACGGGACGGCGGCGAGGGCCGGGACGGCGCACAGGGTGTGCCGGAGCCGCACCGCAGTGGTGTGCGTGACGACGAGGCGCACGCCTGGGAGACCCTCGTCGCGACGGCCCGCAGGACGGTGTCCGACGGACTGGTCGTCGGCACGTCCGGCAATGTGTCGGTGCGCGTCGGGGACACCGTGCTGGTCACGCCGTCGGGCGTGCCCTACGACAGGCTGACGCCGGACGACGTGACCGGCGTCGACCTCGACGGCCGGCAGGTGCTCGGCACCCTGATCCCGACCAGCGAGCTGCCCATGCATCTCGCCGTCTACCGCGCCACCGACGCCGGTGCCGTCGTGCACACCCACGCCGTCCACGCCACGGCCGTCTCGACCCTCGTCCCCGAACTCCCCTCCATCCACTACATGACCGGCGCCCTCGGCGGCCCCGTCCGGGTCGCCCCCTACGCGACCTACGGCACCGAGGAGTTGGCCGAGAACATGCTCCGCGCCCTCGCCGACCGCTCCGGCTGCCTCCTGCAGAACCACGGCACCATCACCTACGGCACCACCCTCGACCAGGCCTTCGACCGCACGGCCCAGCTGGAGTGGATGTGCCGGCTGTGGCTGACGGCGACCTCCGTGCCCGGCCGGTCCCCGTCGCTGCTGTCCGACCGGCAGCTGACCCAGGCGGCCGAACGCCTGCGGGGTTACGGCCAGCGCCCCTGACGCCTCCCCGTCCGCTCCGGTGCCCCCTCCGCTCCGGTCCGCGCCAGTGCGCGAAGGCGGCCCGCTGGCCGAGCGGGAGGCGGGCCGGGACACTGGACGGGTGCGCACTGTCAAAGCGACGGCCGCTGCCGTCACCGCGGTTCTGGCAGCCGGCGCGGCCGGAGTGGTCGTCGGACGGATGGCCAGCGGCGCCGCGCTCAAGGCGCCCGCGGGCCGCCCGCTGCCCACCGAACCCCGGCTCACCGTGCACGGCACGGCCGCCGGCCGGATCACCCTCACCCGCGACCTGGCCTCCCTGCGCCCCGGGATCTACGGCCTCTCCGGCGACGGGTCGCACGCGGTCGTCGGCCCCGTCCTGGAGTCCGCCGAGCACAGCGCCGACACCGTCGTACGCCGCCTGCGACGCGTCACCCACGGCACCCTGCAGACCGGCGACCGGGTCTGGCTCACCCCGAACATCCACATAGGCAACCCGAGCGCCGCCCTCGGCCTCGACCACGCCGACATCGACATCCCCGGCGAGCTGGGCGCCCTGCCCGCCTGGTTCGTGCCCGGCGCCCGGGACATCTGGGTGATCACCGTGCACGGCCTGGGCACCACCCGCGAGCACCCCATGAACGTCATGGAGTCCCTGCACCGCAGGCGCCTGCCCGTCCTCGACCTCGCCTACCGGGGCGACCTCGGCGCACCCCGCCCGACCGACGGCCTGAACCACCTCGGCGAGACCGAGTGGCGCGACCTGGACGCGGCGATCCGCTACGCCGTCCGCTACGGCGCCCGCCGCGTCATCCTGTACGGCTGGTCCACCGGCGCCACCATGGCCCTGCGCGCCGCCGCGTACTCCGCGGTCCGAGACCGTGTCGCCGGCCTCGTCCTGGACTCGCCGGTGCTCGACTGGGAGGCCACCCTGCGTGCCCTGGCCACCGCCCGGCACACCCCGGAAGCGCTGCTGCCGCTCGCGGTGCGGGCCGCCCAGGGCCGGGCCGGCCTGCACGCCGACCACCTCGCCGACAGCGCCGACCCCGGACACATCAAGGTCCCCACGCTGATCATCCACGGCCCCGACGACGAGGTCGCCCCCTGGGAGTACTCCCGCCTCCTCGCCGCCCGCCGCCCCGACCGGGTCTCCCTGCACACCGTGCCGCGGGCCCCGCACGGAGCGATGTGGAACGCCGACCCCGAGGAGTACGAGGAGCGGCTCCGGCGCTTCCTGACCCCGCTGATGTGAGCCGCCGCCCGCCGGGCGCACACGACGGAAGCACCGGGGCGCACGAGCCGGAAACACCGGTTCCCGTCATTCCGTTTAACCCCGTACGACTGGCCTGATCCCGCCTCTACGGCCCCCGGTGGACCGCGTGCGTTGGCCAGCCCCGTCGCCCGCCGTGACATTCCGTTTGGGTTTTCGGACCGTCAACCGGAAGACTGCACCCGTGACGTCCCGTATCCCGCGCGACTCCAGGCTTCGACTCGTCCGACCGCGACCCCTGGCCGCCGCCCCCAGAGCGATGAACCAGCGGCACGCGCGCCGCCCCGCCCCCCGGCCGCCCGAGGGCACTCCCGCACCCGCCGAACTGGCCAGAATGGCGCGCTCCGGCCTGGCCGGCGCGGCCCGCCTCGCCCACTGGGCAGACGCCGCCCTGGGCCCCGGCCGCGCCGGCGGCACCGCCGACGGCAAGGCCACCCTCTCCGAAGCGACCGCCGAACGCGCGGCCGCCGATCTGGGCCTGACCGCGGCTCAGATCCGCGCCGAATGGGACACCGCCCGCCTGGCCGGCCTCGTCGAGGTGCACGGCGACAGCGCGCGCCCCGGCTGGCGCCTGCGCGCCTGGGACCGTGACGACAGCGCCGTGCTGCGCGGCTGGGTCGCGCTCTTCGACGCCTGGTCGCTCGCCTCACCGGAACCCGCTGACCACGAGCCCGCCGCCGTCGCCGAGGTCGTCTCGGCCATGCCCCAGGTGCTCTCCTTCCTCCAGCTGTCCGCCGGTCCCGTCCCGGTGGAGCAGCTCCTCGACCTGCTCCAGCAGCGGGTCACCGAGCTGCGCACCGAGCGCTGCGAGGTCCCGTACGAGCCCGGCACGACGAGACCCGGCGACGCCGCGCCCGCCGCCTCCGGGCCCGTCGTCTCCTCGCTCTCCTCGCCCTCCGCCGTCGAGGCGCCGCGGCCCGCCGAGGTCGCCCCGCTCGCCCCGCTCCTCGACTGGTCCCTGCATGCCCTCGCCTCCGTCGGCGCGTTGACCTGCGGCGACGGTCAGGCCACGCTCACCCCGCTCGGCAGCTGGGCGGTCTGGGTCAAGCTGGAGCAGATCTGCGTGGCCGCGCAGAGCCCCGCCGGCAACATCGAGCAGGGCGCCGAGGACATGCTCCGCGGCTGTGCCCAGCTGCGCCCCAACGCGGCCCGTGCCGAATACCGGGCCTGGCTCGCCGCCCGCACGGTCGGCAGCGCCGTCACCGAACTCATCGACGCCGCCCGTGGCGAGGACGCCCTGCTGCGCGGCCTCGCCTTCGAGGCGCTGCGCGTCGTCGGCGCCCCCGCCGAGCCCGACGTACGCGCCGTCGTCGACGAGCCGACGCTGCGCCCGTACGCCCTGCTGTGGCTCGCCGAGCACGACGGCGCCGACCCCGAGGACGCGCACGAGGTGCTCACCCGGGAGGAGGCCACGTGGCTGTGGGTGGACACCGCCGCCGCCGTCTCCGACCACGGGGAGGCGCCGATGCTCGTACGGCACCTGGAGTCCGCGGTGCAGCCCACCGTGCCCCAGCTGCTGGACGAGGTCCGCGCCGTCGGACACCCCCGGACCGTGCAGGTGCTGGTCGCCCTCGCCGCCGCGCATCCCGACCCGGCCCTCGCGAAGGCCGTGCGCCGGGCCGCCTTCCAGGTGCACACCGGGGGATAGCCCGGTGTCTCAGGCCCCGGTCGTCTCAGGCCCCGGTCTCGGGGGCGTACGTACCGAAGCTCCAGATGTTGCCCTCGGCGTCCCGGGCCATGTAGTCCCGCGAGCCGTAGTCCTGGTCCGTCGGGGGCATCAGGATCTCCGCGCCGTGATCGACCGCGCGCTGGTGGTGTGCGTCGACGTCGTCCACCACGACGTACACACCCGTGGGGCCCGCGCCCTTCATCGCCGTGTCGAAGACGCCGCCGCGGCCCTTGGAGCCGAGCATCACCGCGCCGTTGCCCTGCACCAGCTCGGCGTGCAGCACGGTGCCGTTCTCACCCTCGTACACCGACAGCTCGGTGAAGCCGAAGGCCTCCGTGAGCTGCTTGATCGCGGCCTTCGCGTCCGCGTACAGCAGCGTCGGGAAGACGCTCGGTCGTCCGCCGCCCGTACCCGCCATGCCGATCACTCCCCTGTGTCCGGATGTGCCTCGATGTCGTCCGTCCTCCGGTATTCCCGGCCCGCTGCTCAGTCTGGCACCCGCCACTGACAACGCCCCGAGAGCAGCAACGCCCCCGCCCCCACCCCCTCCAACCCCCCTCCCGACCTCCGAACGAGCGACACCCCACCCCCACCCGCCGTGTCCCGCGACGGGGTCCCCCCACGCGTTCGCCACCTGGCTACGCTCTGCGCCTGTCCGAGGCCGGGTGTCGCAGGGGGTGGGGGTACGGGTGACCGTTCGGCCGAGGGGCGGAATCGCCGTCCTCGCGGTCGGCCTCCTCGCAGTGCTGCTGCCGGCCGCCGCCCACCACGTCCGCCCCACCCCCTACGGAGATCACCTCACCGTCACCGGGCCCGGCGCGGTGGCCGCCCCGGCGGTGCGGGTGCGGGGTGCCGCCGTCGAGGCGTACGGACCCTCGGACGGGGACGTGCGGTGGCGGTACGCGCGGGAGGGACGGTGGCCCGTCGCCGTGGTGGGGGCGCGGGGGGTCGCGATGGCCGTCTGGGACGACGGGGTGGTCACCGGTACCGGCGGCCGGGGGGACCGCGTGCGCTGGCACCGGGCCCTGCCCGGGGTCGGCGGCTGGCTCCGTGCGCACGGCGGGAGAGGGGTCCTGCGCCCGATGGGGCCGGGCATCCTCGCCGTCGTCACCCCGGACCGCGTCACCGCGTACCGCACCTCCGACGGCGACCTCCGCTGGATGCTGCCCGCGCGCGAGGGATGCGCGTTCCGGCCCGAACGTGCCGTTCGTCACGCGGGCGCGCTCCTCGTCGCCCAGCCCTGCGCCCAGGGCGCGTGGACCGCGCAGGTCATCGCCCTCGACGCGTTCGGCCGCATCGCCCCGCACCGCAGACCCCTGGCCGACGACCGCCCCGGCGACCGTCTCGAACGCCCGCACGCAGAAAAAGCGCTTGCCTCGCCCCGTTAGACTTGGCCCATGGCCATTCTCCTCGCGCATTAGACGGCGGGAACGTCCTCAGCCGCCCACCCGCCAATCCCAGTCCGCCCTGGAGTCTGTCCGTGATCTCCGCCTCCGGTATCGAGCTGCGCGCCGGTGCCCGCATCCTCATCGAGAGCGCCTCTTTCCGCGTCGCCAAGGGCGACCGCATCGGTCTCGTCGGCCGCAACGGCGCCGGCAAGACCACCCTCACCAAGGTCCTGGCCGGCGACGGCATCCCCGCCGCGGGCACCGTCACCCGTTCCGGCGAGGTCGGCTACCTCCCGCAGGACCCCCGCACCGGCGACCTCGACGTCCTCGCCCGCGACCGCATCCTCTCCGCGCGCGGCCTCGACGTCCTGATCCGCAAGATGCGCGACAACGAGCAGCGCATCGCCAACGGCCAGGGCGCCACCCGCGAGAAGGCCCTCAAGCAGTACGAGCGCCAGGAGACCGAGTTCCTCACCAAGGGCGGGTACGCCGCCGAGGCCGAGGCCGCCACCATCGCCGCCGCGCTCAACCTGCCCGACCGGGTGCTCGGCCAGCCCCTGCACACGCTCTCCGGTGGTCAGCGCCGCCGTATCGAGCTGGCCCGGATCCTGTTCTCGGACGCGGACACGCTGCTGCTCGACGAGCCGACGAACCACCTCGACGCCGACTCGATCATCTGGCTGCGCGACTACCTGAAGACCTACCGCGGCGGCTTCATCGTCATCTCCCACGACGTCGACCTGGTCGAGACGGTCGTCAACAAGGTGTTCTACCTGGACGCCAACCGCTCCCAGATCGACGTCTACAACATGGGCTGGAAGCTCTACCAGCAGCAGCGCGAGGCCGACGAGAAGCGCCGCAAGCGCGAGCGCGCCAACGCCGAGAAGAAGGCCGCCGCCCTCAACGCGCAGGCCGACAAGATGCGCGCCAAGGCCACCAAGACCGTCGCCGCGCAGAACATGGCCCGCCGCGCCGACAAGCTGCTCTCCGGCCTGGAGGCGGTCCGCCAGTCCGACAAGGTCGCCAAGCTCCGCTTCCCCGAGCCCTCGCCCTGCGGCAAGACCCCGCTGATGGCCGAGGGCCTGTCGAAGTCGTACGGCTCCCTGGAGATCTTCACCGACGTCGACCTGGCCATCGACAAGGGCTCCCGGGTCGTCATCCTCGGCCTCAACGGCGCCGGCAAGACGACCCTGCTGCGCCTCCTCGGCGGCGTCGAGACGCCCGACACCGGCGAGGTCGTCCCCGGCCACGGCCTCAAGCTCGGCTACTACGCCCAGGAGCACGAGACCCTCGACCCCGACCGCACGGTCCTGGAGAACATGCGCTCGGCCGCCCCCGACATGGACCTCGTCGAGGTCCGCAAGGTGCTGGGCTCGTTCCTCTTCTCCGGAGACGACGTCGACAAGCCGGCCGGTGTGCTCTCGGGCGGCGAGAAGACCCGCCTCGCCCTGGCCACGCTCGTGGTGTCCTCGGCGAACGTCCTGCTCCTCGACGAGCCCACCAACAACCTCGACCCGGCCAGCCGCGAGGAGATCCTCGGGGCGCTGCGCACCTACAAGGGCGCGGTCGTCCTCGTCACCCACGACGAGGGTGCCGTCGAGGCGCTCCAGCCGGAGCGGATCATCCTGCTTCCGGACGGTGTCGAGGACCTGTGGGGCGCCGACTACGCGGATCTCGTCGCCCTCGCTTGATCGAACGGATGATCCACAGCGTATGGATCATTCGGCCCATCGGTGATCCATCATCTGTGTGAGATCTCCTCGTATCGAGGTGTGTCGTACATCGATTTCGCGGCCGATCCCTTTGTCGACAAGGGGTCGGCCGCGCCGCGTCTCTGACCTGGCACTTCATCGACGAACCCACCGGGACGCAGGGATGACGTCGATCGGAACTCTGGATTCCGCTTGTGGGGATGCGCTCCTGTCGTCACAAGCTTGTCCCACGGACCTTGCCGAATGGGTGGCCATCACGCCCCGGAGGGGTGATCATGAGGGGACCAGAGCGCACTTCCCATGAGGAGGCACGGGTGGCCGAGACTCTGAAGAAGGGCAGCCGGGTGACCGGCGCCGCGCGCGACAAGCTCGCGGCAGACCTGAAGAAGAAGTACGACTCCGGTGCGAGCATCCGGGCGCTGGCCGAGGAGACCGGCCGCTCGTATGGCTTCGTACACCGGATGCTCAGCGAGTCGGGCGTCACGCTGCGTGGGCGTGGCGGAGCGACCCGGGGCAAGAAGGCCGCATCGTCCTGACCTCGGGCGGCCCATCGGCTTCGATGGTGGCCACCCGGTCGGTTCGCTGATCGGCCGGGTGGTTACTGTGCAGTCACTTAGCTGTGTCGTCGTGCGGCGCGATGTCGTACGGTGCGCAGGATGACCGCACCCATCGGAGGCGCCCCATGGCTTCGCCCGACCAGGACCTCGCTCCTGTACTCGACAAGGACGGCGTACGGCTCACCGTCGACGACGCGCTCGCCACGGTGACGCTGAGCAACCCGGCCAAGCGCAACGCCCAAAGCCCCGCGATGTGGCGGGCGTTGGCCGAGGCCGGGCGGTTGCTGCCGGGCTCCGTCCGGGTCGTCGTGCTGCGTGGCGAGGGCCAGTCCTTCTCCGCCGGGCTGGACCGACAGATGTTCACCCCGGAGGGGATCCCGGGCGAGCCGACGTTCTTCGAACTCGCGCGCCGTGACGACGCCGAGCTGGACGCGACCATCGCCGAGTACCAGGAAGGATTCACCTGGTGGCGGCGCAATGACATCGTGTCCGTCGCCGCCGTCCAGGGGCATGCCATCGGTGCCGGTTTCCAGCTCGCCCTCGCCTGTGACCTGCGCGTGGTCGCCGACGACGTGCAGTTCGCGATGCGCGAGACCAGCCTGGGGATCGTGCCCGACCTGACCGGCACGCACCCGCTGGTGGGGCTCGTCGGTTACGCCCGTGCGCTGGAGATCTGCGCGACCGGGCGGTACGTGCACGCCGAGGAGGCCGTGACGACCGGGCTGGCCAACCTCGCGGTGCCGGTCGCGGAACTCGACGGCGCGGCGCGGGACCTGGCCGCGGCGCTCCTCGCCGCGCCCCGGGACGCGGTCGTCGAGACCAAGGCCCTGCTGCGCGGAGCAACCGGCCGCGACTACGACGCCCAACGCACCGCGGAGCGCGCCGCCCAGGCCCGCCGCCTGCGGGACTTGGCCGACGTGGGCGAATGACCCACGCCCACCGGTCCGACGCACCGCACGCACGCCACGCGGGCTGACTGGCATGGGCCACGTCGGCTGATCGGCGTGCGTCGCGTCGGCCGACTGACCTGCGACGGCAGGGCGAATCGGCATGCGCCGAGCCTTGATCAACTGGCGTGCGCCGACCTTGCCGACCCGCATGCGATGCGCCACGCCGGCTGACCGGCTTGGGCCGACCCGGCTGATCGGCGTGCGTCGCGTCGGCCGACTGACCTGCGCCGGCCCGGCGGATCGGCATGCGCCGAGCCCGCCCTGGGCGAATGGCGTGCGCCGCACCGACCAACCGCGTGCGCCGCCCGGCGGACAGCCTTCGCCGTGCCCTGGCCAACTGGTGTGCGCCGTGCCGCCTGACGGCGTGCGCCGGCCTCGCCTACCGGCGTGCGACGCCCCGGCGGATCTGCAGGCGCCGCCCCGGCGTGGACCGCGCCCCGTCGGACAACCGTGCGCCGCGCCTCGGCCGAGTGGTGTGCGCCGCGCCGACCAACCGGTGGGCGCCGAGCCGCCTGACGGCGTGCGTCGGCTTGCCTACCGGCATACGCCGCCCCGGCGGATCTGCAGGCACTGCCCTCGCGTGGGCCCCGCCCCCGGCGGACAGCCGTGCGCCGCACCCCCGCGGACAGCCGTGCGCCGCGCCTCGGCCGACCGGCATGCGCCGCCCACGCCCCGACCAACCGGTCCTCACCGCCCCGGCCAACTGGCGTCCGTCGGCCGGCCGACCCATGTCACCCCGGCTCGCCGACCGCTGTCACCACGGCTCAGCCCACCGCCGTCACCAGCACCGTCACCGTCGGGCGGTCTCCCGGATCGCTCAGTGCCTCCCGTACCGCCGTGCGGATGTCCCGGGCCACGTCCAGGGGACGGTGGGACGTGGACGTCGCCGCCTCCACGCGTACGTGGCGACGTGGCAGGGCCGTCTCGGCGTCCCGGCGTTCCTCGATGTGTACCGCCCGGCCCAGGACGCCGGTCAGGTGGGTCACGCCGGGGACGGCGAGGGCCGCCTCGGTGGCTCGGGACTCGTCCGGCTCCGTGGTCTCGCGGGCGCGGGGAGGCTCCGGGGAGCGGACCGCCGGGGGCTTTGCCTCTTCCTCCAGCAGGTCCGTCACGCGCAGGTCCACCTCGACGACCGTCAGGCCCAGGCCCTTCGTCGCGGTCGTCGCCAACGTCAGCCGCAGCCGGGAGGCCGTCGTCGGCAGTGGTTCGTCGGCCGTGGCCGCGAAGTCCGCCGTCACCCGGAGCGGGCCCGGGGGCAGCGCCCCCGGCGGTGGCGGCACGGCCGGCTCGTGGGTGTCGCCCGGATCCGCGAGAGCGATCCGCAGCGCGCCGAGCCGCGCCCCCGCCACGCCCGCCGCCGCGCGCCGCAGCACCGCCTCGGCCGCCGCCTCCGCGATCCACGCCCCGTCGCCCGGTCCGCCGAGCGGGAGAATTCTGCCCAGGCCCAGTTGGTGCCGTACGGCCTGTGTCCATCGGTCCGCCGTCATTGCTCCAGCTTGCCGCATCCCCGGCGCGCCACGGCGCATCCCCGCTTACCGTGGTCGAAGGGGACGACGACGGGAAGGGACGTACGGCGATGACCGAGATGACGGAGCGGGACCGGACGACGAGCCCCGAGAGCGCGACGGAGCCCCCGGTACAGACCCGTAAGGCCACCAAGCGCGGTGGCGGGGACCCGGGGACCCGGGGACGCACGACCATCGCCGACGGGGTGGTGGAGAAGATCGCCGCGCTGGCCGCGCGAGACGTGGTCGGCGTGCACGCCCTGGGCAGCGGGCTGGCGCGGACCTTCGGGGCCGTACGCGACCGGGTGCCGGGCGGCACGAAGTCGGTGACCCGCGGGGTCAAGGCCGAGGTCGGCGAGGTGCAGACCGCCCTCGACCTGGAGATCGTCGTGGAATACGGCATGCCGATCGCCGACGTGGCCCGGGCCGTGCGCGAGAACGTGATCGCGGCCGTGGAGCGGATGACCGGACTCGAGGTCGTCGAGGTCAACCTCGCGGTGAGTGATGTCAAGCTTCCGGAGGAAGAGGAAGAAGAGCCGGAACCCCGGATCCAGTGACCACGGGCCACCGGACCACGCACGGCTGAGGAGAGACAACGCACGGCTGAGGAGCTGAGGAGCGCAGCATGAGCATGGCCGTGGTCGGCATGATCGCCGGAATGGCGCTGGGCTTCGCCGGATATTTCGGCGGGTTCGGTGCCTTCCTCCTGGTGGCGGCGCTCGGTGCCGTCGGATTCGTGGTCGGCCGGTTCCTGGAGGGGGACTTGGAGCCGGGTGACTTCTTCCGCATCCGCACCGACCGGCGCGATCGACGACCGTGACCGCCGTGAGCGGCGGGGCCGGGGAGGTCCGCGGACCCGTGACCGTCGTCGCGCCGGGCGAGCGGGGCGCGCTGCGGATCGCCGACCGGGTCGTCGCGAAGGTCGCCGCGCGGGCGGCGCGCGAGGCGGTCGGACCGCTGACCGAGGACGCCGTCGCACCGCACGCGAGCGTCGTCGTGCACCCGCACGCACTCGGTTCCGGTCAGGCGGGGGAGAGACCCGTCGCCACCGCCCGGATCCGGGTGCACCTCGAACTCGACTACCCCTGCGACATCGGCGCGCGCTGCGCTGCCGTGCGTCGGCATGTGGTCGAGCGGGTAGGCGCGTTGGTGGGCATGGAGGTGCCGGAGGTGGCCGTCCAGGTGGAGCGGCTGCACCCGGTATCCGTGCACGGCGCGGCACACGGGAGGGCGCGATGAGCGAGTCCCAGGGCACCGAGACCACCACCCGACGCCTTCCGGCCGTCGAGAAGGAGACCGGAACCGGGCTGGACCAGGCGGCCTCGGCGGCCGCCTACGAGCCACCGCCGGCCGCGGCCGGGGACGACGGCCGAGGCGGCCGCCTCTGGTCGGCGCGCCGCGTGCCCGCGGGCATCGCCGCCCTGCTGCTCCTGATCGGCGCGGCCGCCTTCCTCTACGACATCGCCGCCGTACGGGCCCACCGGCCCGCCATGCGCTGGCGTCGCGAACTGGCCCGGCAGCTCGCCGAAAGGCCCCTCGACGACACCTGGGTGCTGGTCGGCGCGGGCCTCGCCGCGGCCCTCGGCCTGTGGCTGATCGTGCTCGCCGTCACGCCCGGCCTGCGCAAGTGGCTGCCGATGCGGCCGCCGCACGCCGACGTCCGGGCCGTGCTGCACCGCGACGCGGCCGCCCTGGTGCTGCGCGACCGCGCGATGGAGGTCTCCGGCGTGCGGTCGGTACGGGTGCGGTTGCGGCGCAGACGCGCAGACGTCCGCGCGGTCTCGCACTTCCGTGAACTCGACGATGTCCGCGCCGACCTGGACCTGACGCTCGCCGACGCGATCCGGGGGCTCGGGCTCACCCGGCCGCCCGGGCTGTCGGTGCACGTCGCGCGGCCCGGACGGAAGGGGTGAGGGCGGTGCTGAGGACGGTCAACCGCGTACTGCTCGGTGTCGTCGGACTGCTGCTCGTCGTCCTCGGCGGCTCGGTGCTCGCCGTCGGCCTGGGCGTGCGGCCACCGTCCTGGTGGATCCACCAGGGGCGGCACGACGTCCTGCTCAGCCAGGCCGAACGGACCCGGTGGCGGGACGAGGGCTGGTGGTGGCCGACCGTCATCGCCGTGCTGGCCGTCCTCGTCCTGCTCGCCCTGTGGTGGCTCGCCGCCGTGCTGCGCCGACGCCGCCTCGCCGAGGTGCTCGTCGACACCGGCGACGGCGAGGGCGCGCTGCTGCGCGGCCGCGCCCTGGTGGACGTCCTCACCGCCGACGCGGACCGCCTGGACGGAGTGGCCCACGCCCACGCCACCCTGACCGGCCGCCGCGAGGCCCCCGGGGCGCACGTCCGGCTCCAGCTGGACCCGGACGTGGACCCCGGCACGGCCCTGCACGACCTCACCGCCGAGTCCCTGACCCGGGCCCGCGAGTCGACGGGTCTGGCGAAGCTCCCGGCGGAAGTACGCCTGGCGGCGGTCAAGCACCGTGCGGAAAGGGTGACTTGACCGGCCGCGCGGGCGACGACGCCCGGCCCGCGCCCGTCAGAATCCGGAACGCATCCCGCCGTCCACCGGCACCATGATCCCGGTCAGATAGGAGGCGGCCGGCGACAGCAGGAACGCCCCCACCCGCCCGAACTCCTCCGGCGTCCCATAGCGCCGCAGCGGAATCCGCGACTCGTTGGCGGCGCGCGTCGCCTCCGGGTCCGCGGACAGCGCGTCCAGCTCCCGCACGCGGTCCGTGTCGATCCGCGACGGGAGCAGACCCACCACCCGGACACCCCGCGGCCCCAGCTCGTCGGCGATGGACTTGGCGAACCCGGCGAGCCCGGGCCGCAGCCCGTTGGAGATGGTCAGCCCCGGAATCGGCTCGTACACCGACGCGGACAGCACGAACCCGATGACACCGCCCGCTTCCAGTTCCGCGGCCGCCGCGCGGGCGAGCCGCACCGCGCCCAGGAACACCGACTCGAACGCCGTCCGCCACTGCTCGTCCGTGTTGTCGGCGACGAACCCGGGCGCCGGCCCGCCCACGCTGATCAGGATGCCGTCGAAGCCGCCGAAGCGTTCGCGGGCGGCCGCGATCAGCCACTCCGGTGCCTGCGGGTCGGCGTTGTCGATGGCCACCCCGGCCGCGTTCGGGCCCAGTTCGGCCGCCGCGTCGGCGACCCGCTGCTCGTCCCGCCCCGTGACGACCACCTTCGCCCCGTCGGCGACGAGCTCGCGCGCCACGGCGTTGCCCAGTCCGCGTGTGGCCCCGGTGACGACGTACACCCGGTCCTTCAGTCCAAGATCCATGGCCCTATCCTGCCCCCTCGCCGTCGAACAGGGCGAGGGCGGTGTTGACCAGACCGATGTGGCTGAACGCCTGCGGGAAGTTGCCCAGCTGACGGCGGGTCCTGGGGTCGTACTCCTCCGACAGCAGCCCCACGTCGTTGGTGAGGTTCAGCAGCCGCTCGAACAGCTCCCGCGCCTCCTGCGTACGGCCCGTCATGTGCAGCGCGTCCGCGAGCCAGAACGAGCACGCGAGGAACGAGCCCTCCCCGCCCGGCAGCCCGTCCACGAGCGAGTCCTCCGTGTCGTAGCGGCGCACGAAGCCGCCGTGGCCGAGCTGCCTGCGGATCGCGTCGATCGTGCCGATCACCCGCGGGTCCTTGGGGGGCAGGAAGCCGCAGCGGGGGATCAGCAGCAGGGCGGCGTCGAGCTCCTGCGAGCCGTAGTGCTGGGTGAAGGTGTTCCGGTCGGGGTCGTAGCCCTTCTCGCACACCTCCCGGTGCACGTCGTCGCGCATCCGCCGCCAGCCGTGCAGGTCGCCGTGCAGGTGCGGGTGCTCCTCCAGGGTCCGTACGGCACGGTCGGCGGCCACCCACACCATGACCTTCGAGTGCACGAACTGACGGCGGCCGCCGCGCACCTCCCACAGGCCTTCGTCGGGCTGCCGCCACTCCTTGCGCAGCCACTCCATCAGCGAGGCCTGGATCGACCAGACGTGCGGCTTGGTGGGCAGGCCCGCCCGGCGGGACAGCCACAGCGAGTCCATGACCTCGCCGTACACGTCCAGTTGGAGCTGGTCCGCGGCGCTGTTGCCGATCCGCACCGGCGCCGAGCGGCCGAAGCCGGACAGCCAGGGCAGTTCGAACTCGGGCAGCCGCCGCTCGCCCGCGAGGCCGTACATGATCCGCAGGTCCGCCGGGACGCCGGCGACCGCGCGCAGCAGCCAGTCGCGCCAGGCCTCGGCCTCCTTGTGATAGCCGGCCGAGAGCAGGGCGCCGAGGGTGAGGGTGGAGTCGCGCAGCCAGCAGTACCGGTAGTCCCAGTTGCGCACGCCGCCCATCTCCTCGGGGAGCGAGGTGGTGGCCGCGGCGACGATGCCGCCGGTCGGCTCGTAGGTGAGGGCCTTGAGGGTGATCAGGGAGCGGACGACGGCGTCCCGGTACGGGCCGTCGTAGCGGCAGCGGGCCGCCCAGCGCCGCCAGTCGCGGACGCTGGCGCGCAGCGCGTCGTACGGGTCGACGAGCGGGGGACGCGGATGGTGCGAGGGGTGCCAGGTGAGCACGAACGCGACCCGCTCGCCCTCCTCGACGGTGAACTCCGAGTGCGTGCCGAAGTCCTGGCCCCAGGTGCGCACGGTGGGCTCGCTGCGCAGCCAGATCGCGTCCGGCCCTGCGACGGCGACGCGGTGGCCGCCGGATCTGCGCATCCACGGCACGACCGCCCCGTAGTCGAAGCGCAGGCGCAGCGTGCTGCGTATGGTGACGCGGCCGCTGACGCCCTCGACGATGCGGACGACGTCGGGGGCGCGGTCGCGCTGGGGCATCAGGTCGGTGACGCGGACCAAGCCGTCTTGGGTGTCCCACTCGGTGTCGAGGACGAGGGTGTCGGGACGGTACGCGCGGCGGGTGCAGGTGTCCGCGCCCTTGGGCGCGATGCGCCAGTGGCCGTTCTCCTCGTCGCCCAGCAGCTTGGCGAAACAGGCGCCCGAGTCGAAGCGGGGGAGGCACAGCCAGTCGATGGACCCGTCCTTGCCGACCAGGGCCGCCGTTTGTTCGTCGCCGATGAGGGCGTAGTCCTCGATGCGGGGGTGCACGGGGTTCCGGGTTCCCGGTGGACCGGGCGGACAATCAGGGAGCGGGGCCGGGCGGGTGACCCGCCGCGGTGGCTCACACCGCGGCCGGTTCCGCCTCCGCTGCCGCTTCCTCGGACGCCGCCTTCGCGCGCTCCCGTGCCTCGCGGCGGACCAGGACGAACCAGCCGACCGGGACGCCCGCGGCGAACAGCCACCACTGGATCATGTACGCGTAGTTCAGCGGGGCGTCTTCCTTGCCCGGGTCGGAGATCTGCTCGGGCGTGTCGCCCTTGGGCGCGGGGGCCGTCTGCTGGATGTAGCCGCCGAGCACCTGGGCGCCGAGCCGGCGCGCCTCCTGCTCGCTGTTGATCAGCATGATCTGCCGGGCCGGCAGTCCCCTGACGTCCTTGATGCCGCTCGCCGCGGTCGTCTCGTCGGCCATCAGCCGCCCGGTGACGGTGGTCCGGCCGCTGGGCGGGGCGGGGATCTTCGGGAAGGCCGTCTGCACCCCGTTCGCCGGGATCCAGCCGCGGTTGACCAGCAGCACCTTGCCGTCCGTCAGCACGAACGGGGTCAGGACGTGGAAGCCGACCTGGTCGTCCGCGCTCACCCGGCGCCGGACCACGACCTCGTGCTCGGTGTCGAAGGTGCCGGTCGCGGTGACGCCGTGGTACTTCTCCGCGCGGGTCACGACATGCCCGGGGGACGTCAGCCGCTCCACGGGGACGGGCTTGGCCGCGAGCGCGTCGGAGACCAGCTGGTTGCGCGCGCTGCGCTCCTCGTACCGGTGCTGCTGCCAGAAGCCCAGCCTGATCATCGTGGGGATCAGAGCCAGGGCGATCAGGGTGAGGATCACCCACTGCCGGGTCAACAGGAAGCGGTACACCCCACGACCGTACAACTCGGACCGTGGGGTGTTTGCGCAGGGGTGTCCTCAGACGCGGTCGACGATCCCCACCTTCCCCTCCGCGCGGGCGCAGTGGGCGCCGCAGTAGAAGCTGCCGTCGGCCTCCACGCCCTGGCTGATGATCGGGACGTCGCAGCGCTCGCAGACGGGGGCCATGCGGTGGATCGCGCAGGAGAAGCAGTCGAAGACGTGCACCGAGCCCTGGGCGTGGACCTCGAAGGTCATTCCGTAGTCATTGCCGCAAACTTCGCATTTCGCCATGCGCCACAGGGTGAGCGGTCGGCGTCGCGCGGGCGAGCGGGCGCCGGGCGAGTCGCGAAGCAATCACCCGTCCGTACGGTCAGGACTCCGGCGCCGCGCTCTCCGTGGCCGCCACACCGCTCCCCGCGGCCGGCTCTACGTCTCCGAGCAGCTGTCCGAACGCCGCCTCGTCCACCACCGGTGTCCCGTGCTGCCGCGCCTTGACCACCTTCGACGTCCCCGAGTCGGGGTCGTTGGTGACGAGCAGGCTGGTCAGCCGGGAGATGCTGGTGGCGACGTGCAGCCCCGCCTCGGTCGCCCGGTCCTCCAGCAGCTCGCGTTCGACCGAGGTGTCCCCGGAGAACGCCACCCGCATGCCCTGCTTGAGTCTTTTGCCCTCTTCGTACCGGCCAGGGTTGGGGTACGGGCAGGCGGGCCGTTTGCGGGACGGGCGCCAACTGGTCGGCCGGTAGCCGCCGTACCCCCCGCTCGACTGTCGGCCGATCCGCGGCGCGGTCCGGTCCGACCACTCGGTCAGCGGCCGGCACTCCAGCAGCGGCAGCCGTACGTCACCCGCCGCCGCGGCCCGCAGACTGGGCCGGAACGCCTCCGCCAGGACGCGCGCGTCGTCCAGCGCGTGGTGCGCCCGTCGCTGCACGACACCGAAGTGCGCCGCCAGCGACTCCAGCTTGTGGTTGGGCAGCGGCAGACCGAGCTCCTTGGAGAGCGCGATGGTGCACAGCCGCTGCCGCACCGGCGCCTCGCGCTCGGCGCGCGCGTACTCACGGGCGATCATCTGCCAGTCGAAGACCGCGTTGTGCGCGACGAGCACCCGGTCCGCCAGCCGGCGCGCGAACTCCTCCGCGACGTCCTCGAAGAGCGGCGCGCCCTCCAGGACGTCACTCGTCAGACCGTGGATCCACACCGGGCCCGGGTCGCGCTCCGGATTGACCAGCGTGTACCAGTGGTCCTCGACCTCGCCGCGCTCGTCCAGCCGGTAGACGGCCGCGGAGATTATCCGGTCGTCCCGGGCCAGCCCGGTGGTCTCCACGTCAACGACCGCGTATCCCTTCGGGTACGCGGCCGGCCACCGGGTGGGGTAGGACGCTGCGGTCGTGCGGTCTTCGAGCATGGTCACTGAGGATACGGGCCACGACCGACAGCGCCGTCCCGCAGGCTCCTCAGCCGCCTTGCCGGGGCCGCCCGTTCGAACACCGGCACCGAGTCGCGAAAGCCCGTGCGCGCGGCTATGGACCTTTTCACCGCCCGGTGCAAGCGTGCTGGCGCCCGGCGATGACGGTCGACGGAAGGGCGGTACGGCGTATGGCACGCGTACGGTACGGCGCACGGACCGAGGCGGAGATCACCGCCTCCCGCACCGCGGGCGCGAAGCTCCCCGACATCTGGTCCACCGGGGTGGTGGCCGTCTGGGAGACCGATCCGGACGCGGTGGCGGCGGTCCTGCCACCCCCGCTCAAGCCGACGGCACGGCCCCTCGTGCGGGTGAACATCAGCAAGGTCGACCTGCCCGGACACCCGCTCGGCGCCGGTTCGTTCGCGGTCGCCGCCGCCCACGAGGCGGTGGAGGGCTGGTACCCGCTCGTCATGCCGATGACCCATGAGCGCGCCCTCACCGGCGGCCGCGAGGTGTTCGGGGAGCCCAAGAAGCTCGGCGAGGTCGTCGTCGAGCGCGACGGCCTCGTCGTACGGGCCTCGATGGCCCGGCACGGCATCGCCTTCGTGGAGGTGCGCGGCGCGGTGAGCGGCCCGCTGCCGCTGCCGGAACCGGCCCGGAAGACCGACTTCTACTTCAAGTTCCTGCCCGCGGTGGACGGTTCGGGCTTCGACGGCGACCCCGTCCTGGTGTACTGCGAACGCGACGAGAAGGCGCGCCGGCTGGAGCGGGTGACCGGGGACGTCGTCCTGCGGGAGTCCCTGTACGACCCCGTCGCCGACCTGCCGGTGCGGCGCCTCGTCGAGATCACGGTCGGCGAGAAGACCAGCACCCAGCGCGGCCGGGTCGTCGAACGCGTCGACGCGCGGGCCCTGTTGCCGTACGTCCACCAGCGCTACGACGATCCTCGACAGATCCTCGACGCGCCTCCCGAGGACGGGGGCGCGTGATGGAGCTGAGGCCGGGACAGGTCGCCGTCGTCACCGGAGCGGCGAGCGGCATCGGGTTCGCGATGGCCCGGCGGTTCGCCGCCGAGGGCCTGAAGGTGGTCCTCGCCGACGTCGAGGAGGCCGCCCTGGAGAAGGCCGCCGCGGTCCTGCGCGCCCAGGGGACCGAGGTGCACGCGCGCGTGGTCGACGTCGGCGTCCGCGAACAGGTCCTGGAACTCGCCGAGGCGGCCTACGGGACGTACGGCGCGGTCCACGTCCTGTGCAACAACGCCGGGGTCGGCTCGGGCGCCGAGGGCCGGATGTGGGAGCACGAACCGAACGACTGGCAGTGGGCGTTCGCGGTCAACGTGTGGGGCGTCTTCCACGGCATCCAGGCGTTCGTGCCGCGGATGCTCGCCGGCGGCGAGCCGGGCCACGTGGTCAACACCTCGTCGGGCGACGGCGGCATCGCGCCCCTGCCCACCGCCTCCGTGTACGCCGTCACCAAGGCGGCCGTCGTCACGATGACCGAGTCCCTGTACGCCCACCTGAAGGCGGAGCACGCGCGCGTGGGCGCCTCGGTGCTCTTCCCCGGGCCGCACATGCTGCGCACGGGCCTGTGGGAGTCGCACCGCAACCGCCCGGCCCGGTACGCCAAGCAGAAGCCGCGCAGAACCCCGTACCGCAGCCTCGGCCAGTGGGAGGCCGCGATGCGCGAGGCCGGCCGGGAGGTGCGGTTCACGCCCGTCGAGGAGGTCGCGGAGCTCGTCGTGGACGGCGTCCGCGCGGACCGCTTCTGGCTGCTGCCGGTCAGCGAGCACAGCGACGCCCAGATCCGGGCGCGGTCCCGGTCGATGCTCGACCGGGCGAACCCGTCGTACCTCGAACACTTCATCCTGGACTGACAGGGGGCTGTAGTGACCGGACAGGACCCGTACCTGATCATTTCCTCCGACTGCCACGCCGGGCTGCCCACCGAGGAGTACCGGCCCTATCTGGACGCCCGTTTCCACCGGGAGTTCGACGAGTTCCTCGCCGGGCGCGACCGGCGCCGCGAGGAGATGACGCGGCTCGGCATCCGCAACGAGGCGTTCGCGAGCAAGTGGTTCCGGGACAACGAGGAGGGGCTGCGCGGGGGCTGGGACGCCGCGCAGCGCGTCAAGGAGCTCGACGGGGACGGGGTGGCCGCGGAGGTGGTCTTCCCGGACGCCGACGCCGTCGACAGCGGGACCGCGGCGCCGTTCGGGGTCGGCCTCGGCCTGTCCGGCGACCACGACCCGGAGCTCGGCATGGCGGGCGCGCGGGCGCACAACCGCTGGCTGGCGGACTTCGTCTCCGAGCATCCCGAACGCCACTGCGGCGTCGCCCTGTTGCCGGTGACGGCCCCCACCCAACAGGTCGTCACCGAGGTGTACCGCGCCAAGGAGTCGGGCCTCGGCGCGCTGATGATCCCCGCGATGTGGGTCGACAAGGAGCCGTACCACGACCGCCGTTACGACCCGGTGTGGGCGGCCGCCGCCGAGTGCCGGATGCCCGTGATCACCCACTCGGGGGCGGCGCCGCGGCACGAGTACGGCGACCATCTGGGGATCTACGTCTCCGAGGTCACCTGGTGGCCGGCCCGGCCGCTCTGGTTCCTGCTGTGGTCCGGCGTGTTCGAGCGCCACCCCGGCCTCAGGTTCGGCGTCGCCGAGTCGGGCTGCTGGTGGCTGCCGAACCTGCTCTGGTTCATGGACCGCCTCTACCTCGGCGCGCACGGCGGCAAGAAGCTGTCCCCCTTCGAGGAGTTGAGGCGCCCGCCGCACGAGTACCTGGACCGCCAGGTCTTCATCTGCGCGACGAACACCAAGCGCCGCGAACTCGCCCAGCGCTACGAGATCGGCGTGGACAACATCCTGTGGGGCAGCGACTTCCCGCACCCGGAGGGCACCTGGCCCGACACGCGCGCGTGGCTGCGGCGGACCTTCCACGACATCCCGGTGACGGAGACGCGCCGCATGCTGGGCCTGGCGGCGGCGGAGGTCTTCGGCTTCGACGTCGCGGCGCTCACTCCGCTGGCCCGCCGCATCGGCCCCAGGCCCGCCGACCTCGGCCAGCCGGACGACCAGGCGGCGGTCGAGGCGTCCTGGGCGCGCTCGCGCGCGGTGGGCCGCCACTGGCTGACGGACAACGACTTCCCGGTCCTGGGGGTGACCTCATGAGCGACGACCGCTACACGGTGATCTCGGCCGACTGCCACGCGGGTGCCGATCTGCTGGACTACAAGCCGTACCTGGAGAAGCGGTACCACGACGAGTTCGACGCGTGGGCGGCCACCTACGTCAACCCGTACGAGGACCTGCTCGCCGACTCGGCCGACCGGAACTGGAACTCCGAGCGGCGCCTGGCCGAGCAGGAGCGGGACGGGATCGTCGCCGAGGTCCTGTTCCCGAACACGATCCCGCCGTTCTTCCCGTCCGGCTCGCTGATGGCACCGGCGCCGACCGCCGGGGAGTTCGCGCTGCGCTGGGCCGGACTGCGCGCCCACAACCGCTGGCTGGCGGACTTCTGCGCGGCCGCCCCGGGCCGCCGGGCGGGCGTCTTCCAGATCCTCCTGAACGACGTCGAGGAGGCGGTCAAGGAGATCCGGTGGGCGGCGTCGGCCGGCCTCAAGGGCGGCCTGATGCTGCCCGGCACACCCCCCGGCTCCGGACTGCCCGAGCTGCACTCGCCGTCGTACGACCCGATCTGGGCCGTGAGCGCGGAACTGGGCATGCCCGTCAACCACCACGCGGGCTCCGCCTCCCCGCCGCTCGGCGACGAACCGGCCGCCCGCGCCGTCTTCATGATCGAGACGACCTGGTTCTCCCACCGGGCGCTGTGGCACCTGGTCTTCGGCGGCGCGTTCCGTCGCCACCCGGGGCTGCGGCTGGTCCTCACCGAGCAGGGCTCGGGCTGGATCCCCGGCGTGCTCGACATGCTGGACTACTACCACGGGCGCCTGGTCGCGGCGGCGACGAAGGCGTCCACGGCCCCGACCGCCGAGGCGAAGTTCGGCACGGGTCTCGCGGACCGCATGGGCCGGGTCCCGTCCGAGGTCTGGCGCGAGAACTGCTTCGTCGGGGCCAGTTTCATGCGCCCGCACGAGGTGCCGCTGCGCGACCGCATCGGCGTCGACAAGATCATGTGGGGCAGTGACTACCCGCACGACGAGGGCACCTACCCGTACTCCCGGGAGGGCCTGCGCTTCGCCTACGCGGGCGTGCCCCGGGACGAGGTCGCCGCGATGCTCGGCGGCAACGCGGCCCGCGTGTACGGCTTCGACCTGTCACACCTGGACCCGATCGCGGCGAAGGTGGGCCCCACGGTCGAGGAGGTCGCGCGTCCCTTGGAGGAAGGACCGGCCGACGCGACGAGTCCGGTGTTCGCACGGGGGGCGTCGGTACGGGTCTGGTGACGTCCGGCGCGTCGGTGGGTGTCGGGCGACCTCCGGCGGCGTCGCTGGGTGCCAGGTGAACTCCGGGGTGCGATGCTCCCTGCTGTGGAACCAACCCATGACGAAGCCCATGGCGGTGCGCTCGGCTCGCGGCTCAACTGGCTGCGGGCCGCCGTCCTGGGCGCGAACGACGGGATCGTGTCCACGGCGGGGCTCGTCGTCGGCGTGGCCGGGGCGACGGACAACCGCTCCGCCCTGCTGACCGCGGGACTGGCGGGACTGCTCGCGGGGTCGATGTCGATGGCGGCGGGAGAGTACGTGTCCGTCTCCACGCAGCGCGACTCGGAGAAGGCCGCCCTCGCCCTGGAGAAGCGGGAACTGAGAGAACAGCCGGAGGCCGAACTGGCGGAGCTGACCGGGCTGCTGGAGGAGCGCGGGCTGTCCCGGGAGGTGGCGCGGGAGGCGGCCGAGCAGCTCACCGCGCGGGACGCGCTGCGGGCCCACGCGCGCGTGGAGCTCGGAATCGACCCGGACGAGCTGACCAACCCCTGGCACGCGGCCTGGGCGAGCTTCCTCGCCTTCACCGTGGGCGCTCTGCTGCCCCTCCTCGCGATCGTCCTCCCACCGGCGGGTCTACGGGTCCTGGTCACCGTGGTCTCGGTACTGGCCGCGCTCGTCCTGACCGGCTGGAGCAGCGCGCGACTGGGCGCGGCGCGCCCGAGGCGGGCGGTACTGCGCAACGTGGCGGGCGGAGCCCTGGCCATGGGGGTCACCTACGCCGCCGGAACGCTGCTGGGCGTGGCCGGGGTCTAGACCCGCGCGGGGCGCCGGACCGAAATACTTCTGGGTAACAAGCTCTAGCCGCGGTCGGCCGGCGCCTCTACCGTGCACCCATGCCGAACCTCCCGGATGCCGTGGTCTGGTCGATTCCCGCCTTCGTGCTGCTCACCGTCGTCGAGATGATCAGCTACCGCCTCCATTCCGACGAGGACGCGGCCGGGTACGCGGCGAAGGACGCCGCCACCAGCGTCTCCATGGGGCTCGGCAGCCTCTTCTTCGACGCGCTGTGGAAGATCCCGATCGTCACGATCTACACGGCGGTCCACGCGGCCACCCCGCTGCGCGTGCCCGTCCTGTGGTGGACGGTGCTCCTGATGCTGCTCGCCCAGGACTTCTTCTACTACTGGTCCCACCGCGGCCACCACGTGATCCGCATCCTGTGGGCCTGCCACGTCGTCCACCACTCCAGCGAGAGGTTCAACCTCTCCACCGCGCTGCGTCAGCCCTGGACGAGCCTGACCTCCTGGCCGTTCTACGTCCCGCTGATCGCCGCCGGCGTGCACCCGGCCGCGCTCGCCTTCTGTTCCTCGGTGAACCTCGTCTACCAGTTCTGGATCCACACAGAGCGGATCGACAGACTGCCCCGCTGGTTCGAGTTCGTCTTCAACACGCCGTCGCACCACCGGGTGCACCACGCCTCCCAGGGCGGCTATCTGGACCGCAACTTCGGCGGGATCCTGATCGTCTGGGACCGGCTCTTCGGGTCCTTCGTGCCCGAGGTCGAGCGCCCCGTGTACGGGCTGACCAAGAACATCGGCACGCACCACCCGATCAAGGTCGCCACGCACGAGTACGCCGCCATCGCCAGGGACGTGAAACAGGCCACGGGCTGGGGCGAGCGGGCCGGACGGGTGTTCAGGGGGCCGGGCTGGCAGCCACCGGCGACGGGGGACGAGACCGCGGCCGGTGGGCCCTCGGCCGGTGCGGCCGCGACCGGGGAGGCCGCTGCCGCGTGAGATCGCCCCGTCTGCTCCTCATCGCCTTCGCCCTGGTCGCCGACGTCGACCTCGCCTCCCTGGCGGCGGGCCTCCACACCGGACACGTGGTGGCCAAGGTGCTGCTCATGCCCCTGCTCGCCGCCTACGCGTTCGCGAGCGGCGCGCCCCGGCTCCTGATCGCCGGGCTGCTGTGCGGCTGGGGCGGTGACGTGCTGCTGCTGTCCGACGCGGACCCCGCGTTCATGGCGGGCATGGCCTGCTTCGCGGCCGGCCACGTCTGCTACCTGGTCCTGTTCGGCCGCTTCCCCGCCCCACGCGCGCGTGCCCGCCGCCTCGTCCCCCTCTACGCCGTCGCCCTCGCCACCACCGTCACCCTGCTGTGGCCGGACCTGCCCGCGGACCTGAGGGTCCCGGTCGCCGGTTACAGCGCCCTGCTCACGGCGATGGCCTGCTCGGCGGGCCTCCGGCTCGGCCCGGTCGCCGGCCTCGGCGGCGCGCTCTTCATGCTCTCCGACACCATGATCGCGACCGGCATCGCGGGCTGGCCCCAGTCGCCCCGGCCCGACTTCTGGATCATGCTCACCTACGCCGCGGCGCAGTACCTGATCGTGAGCGGCACTCTCGACGCGCCGCCCGCGCCGCCCGCGCCGCCCGCGCCGGCCACGGCGTACCGTGAAGTGCGCTCCTCGATCACCCCCTGAGCACCGCACTCGCCGAGCACAGCACCCCCTGAGCACCGGTCCCCGCCCTCGCACGAGAAGGATCCTCGCCATGCGCGCCACCACCATCCACGCCCCCTACGACATGCGTGTGGAGGACGTGCCCGAGCCCGTGGTGCAGCTGCCCACCGACGCGGTGGTGCGTGTGCTGCGGGCCTGCATCTGCGGCAGCGACCTGTGGGCGTACCGCGGCGAGGCGTCCCGGCAGCCGGGGCAGCGGATCGGGCACGAGTTCCTCGGCCTCGTCGAGGACACCGGCTCCGAGGTGGGCACGGTCAGGCGCGGCGACCTCGTGGTGGCGCCCTTCGTGTGGTCCGACGGGGTCTGTGACTACTGCCGCGAGGGCCTGACCACCTCCTGCGAGCACGGCGGCTTCTGGGGCTCCGTCGGCTACGACGGCGGCCAGGGCGAGGCCGTGCGCGTGCCGTTCGCCGACGGCACCCTCGTCCAGCTGCCCAAGGACGCGGCCTCCGACGAGCACCTGCTGTCCGCGCTGCTGACCCTCTCCGACGTGCTCGGCACCGGCCACCACGCCGCCCTCGGCGCGGGCGCCCGCCCGGGCGCGACCGTCGCCGTCGTCGGGGACGGCGCCGTCGGCCTGTGCGCCGTCCTCGCCGCCAAGCGGCTCGGCGCCGAGCGGATCATCGCGCTGGGCCGCCACGAGGTCCGTACGGACATCGCGCGCCGCTTCGGCGCCACCGACGTCGTCGCCGAGCGCGGGGAGGCGGCCGTCGAGGCGGTCCGCGCGCTCACCCGCGGCCAGGGCGCGCACGCGGTCGTCGAGGCCGTCGGCACCGAGCAGTCGATGCGTACGGCGGTCGACATCGCCCGCGACGGTGGCGCGATCGGCTTCGTCGGCGTGCCCCACGGCAGCGGCACCGGCCTGGACCTCGACGTGATGTTCGACCGGAACATCGCGCTGCGCGGCGGCGTCGCACCGGTCCGCACGTACATCCCGCAGCTGCTGCCCGACATCCTCGACGGCACCATCGACCCCTCGCCCGTCTTCGACATGACGGTCGGCCTGGAGGGCGTACCTGAGGGCTACAAGGCGATGGACGAGCGCACCGCGCTCAAAGTGCTGATGACCAACGGCTGATCAGGACCAGCGGATCGGCACCGGCAGCGCCGTCAGCAGTCCCGACACCGCCACCACCACGCCCAGCACGACGACTTCGGCGCGCGCGGGCGTGTACGCGGTGAGCGGATCGGGCGCCCGGCGCAGCCGGATCCGGGCCCACACGGCGAGCACGGCGACGGCGGTCACGAGGATCACCTTGGCGAGCAGGGTGCGCCCGTACGCCGTCGTCGTCAGCTGGTCCAGCACGGTGGCCGCCGGCATCCGGCGCAGGGCGCTGCACACGCCCGTGGCGGTGATGGCCGCGAGCAGGAGGGCGGCCACGCGCGCGTAGAGCCCCAACAGCGCGGCGCTCACCCCTGCGGAGCCCGAGTCTCCGATGCCGGCCTGTTCAGTCCCGCCGCGCCACAGCCGCAGGGTCCGCAGCACCTGCAGCAGGGCCCCCACCCACAGCGCCGCGCACGTCAGATGCACGAGCGTCAGGGAGGAGCCGAACAAGGGATTGTGCTCGGTCGTGGGGTGGGCGCGCAGGGCCTCCGCGCCCACGATCGCCGCCAGCGGCCAGACCTGGGTGCCGGGCCGGCGCGAGAGCGCGCACAGGCCGGCCACGAAGAACGCGTTGACCTCCAGGAGCGCGAGCGCGCCGTCGCGGGTGCCGTACAGGCCGCCGACGTCGATCTGGGAGAGGCCGCTCGGCACGAGGTTGCCGGTCGCCACGACCGAGGCCAGCCCGAGCGCCGCGACGAAGCCGGCGGCGGCCGCGTACGGGGCCCGGCTGCGGGGGACGGCGGCGGGGGCGCCGGGCAGCCGGCGGGCCAGCCGGTTCACGAACAGCTCGCCCGCCGGTACGCACAGCGCCGCGAACAGCACCATGCGCAGCAGGGCGATGCCGCCGACGCCGGGTGCCGCGGCCTCGCCGGTGCCGTGCAGCGCGGTGGAGGGGCCCAGCAGCGAGATCAGCGCGGCCAGGGTCACCAGGGCCAGGGCGGCGACGGCCCGGAGCGTCCCGGGCCGGCCGCCGCTCCTGCTCGTGCCGTCCGCCTTGACCGTCGGTCGTATCAACGTCACCCCTGGATCTTGGCCAGCCGCTACAAAACGGGGCAAGTCCCGGAAAGCAACCGGGAGATGGGAATTCCGCCCCTTGATACGGATCCGGCCACCCGCCCGCTCAGTCCCAGCCCGGCGCGTCCGTCCCCCAGGGCACGGGCGGCCGCGCCCAGTCGACGGGTCCGCCGACGAAGGACACGGCGGGCAGGGCGTACCGCACCCGCCCGAAGACACTGTCCCGCTCGCCGAACCGAGGATCCACCGCGGTGCTCGGCCCGTTCGGCAAGACGTCGCCCGCCTCCTCGTGTTCGACCTCCTCCGTCAGCCAGCGCGCGGTCCGGGCCAGGGCCAGCCGTACGGACCGGCTGCCGCCGTCGTGCGACTGCTCGGTCAGGGCCCGCAGCACCGCGCCCGCCAGTAGATAGCCCGTGCCGTGGTCCAGGGCCTGCGCGGGCAGCGCGCCGGGCCGTTCGGTGGACCCCTCGACCGTCGCGATGCCGGTGGCGACCTGCACCAGGCTGTCGAAGCCGCGCCGCCCGGCCCACGGTCCGTACGCGCCCCAGGCCGACACCTGGGCCACGACCAGCCCGGGCCGTCGTTCGACGAGCGCCTCGGGGGAGAGACCGAAGCGGTCCAGGGCGCCCGGCCGGTAGCCGGTCACCACGACGTCCGCCGCGGCCAGCAGCTCCTCGAAGGTCCGCCGGTCCACCGCGAGGTCCAGCGTCGCCGATCGCTTCCCGATGCCGGTGTCCGCGTGCAGGTCGGGGAGTTCGGGCAGCCGGGGCGCGTCCAGACGCAGCACGTCCGCGCCGAGCAGGGCGAGGGTGCGGGTGGCCACCGGGCCCGCCAGGACCCGGGTCAGGTCCAGCACGCGCAGTCCGGCGGCGGGCAGCAGGGGAGCGGAGTCCGCGAGCGGCGCGAGCACGCGCGCGGGTGCCGAGTCCAGTCGTACGCGCTCGACCAGCGGCCGTCCGGCCAGGACCGCGGACTGCTCGTGCGCGGCCCACTGCTCGGGGGTGCGCAGGGCGACGGCGAGGCCTCCGGCGCCGTACACGGTCTCCTCCGCCTCCAGCGCGGAGCACTCGGCGAACCGGGCGGCGACGTCCTCCGGCGAGGCGTGCCGGGGCAGCTTCAACGCGTCCAGCAGTCTCGTCCGGTGGTGCGGATAGTTGGCGTGGGTGCGCACCCAGCCGTCCGCCGTCCGCCAGAGCCGGGACAGGGGTGCGAAGGAGACCGGCGCCCGCCCGTCGACCCGCAGCAGCCGCTCACTGAGAAAGGCGGCCGCGACCGCCGCGTCGTCGACCCGAACCTCCGGCACCTCGGCGAGCCCCGCCCGCCGCGCCCCCAACTCGGCGGCGGCCAGCGCACACGCCCCCACGCAGGCGCGCCCCAACTCCCGTACCGGCAGCCTCGCTTCGAGCGCTTCCCGGCGTACGACGGTGCCCACCCGCGAGAGCAGAGCGGGATCGCCGCCCACCGCGTCCCATGCGAACTTGATTCCAGTCATGACTGTACTATGCAGTATTGATTCAATCAATGTAAGAGGATGGCCGCGCAAAACGCCCGGGCCGGGCGGTCATGCCGCCCGGCCCGGGTCATGTGTTTGGAGGTTCTACTTGGTGACGGCGGCCAGTGCGTCCGCCATGCCCCAGCCGTAGAAGCTGTTGAGGTTCTTCGGGCCCTGGCACACCGCGTCGACCTTGCCGTCGCCATTGATGTCGTACGGGTCCGTGCACGGCGTGGCGTCGGCCTGGGCGTACAGGAGCGCCTTCACCATGGCCGCGGGCGCGTGCGGGTGGGTCGACTTGATCAGCGCGGCCACACCCGCCACGTGCGGCGACGCCATCGACGTGCCGGCCATGTAGCCCCACTTGCCGCCCGGCAGCGGGCCCAGGATCAGGCCGCTGGTCGCCGGGGGCGCCGGCTTCTGGTACGCCGTCGAGTCACCGCCGGGCGCGGCGATGTCGATGACCCCGAAGCCGTAGTTGGAGAAGGACGACTTGAGGCCCTTGGCGCCGGTCGCGGCGACCGTGACGACACCCGGCAGCTGGGTCGGTATGTCGTAGCACTTGTGCGGGTCGATCACCCGGTCCGACGGGGTGCCGTCGTTGGGGGAGACCGGGTCGGTGATCGAGTCGGCGTCCAGGTCGTAGTTCTCGTTGCCCGCCGCCGCGACGTTGACGGTGCCCTTCCTCTCCGCGTACCGCGAGGCCCGGGTGATGGCGTCCACGAGCGCCTTCTGGTCCGGGTCGTCCTTGCAGTTGAAGTACCACGGGTCGGTGTAGTAGCTGTTGTTGGTCACGTCGACGCCGTGCTCGGCCGCCCACATGAAGCCGCAGACCACGGCCTCCGTGTAGAAGTAGCCGTCCGGGTTCGCGACCTTGATGCCCGCGACCCTGACGCCCGGCGCCACGCCCGTGATGCCGACGCCGTTCTTCGCTCCCGCTATCTCACCGGCCACATGGGTGCCGTGCGGGCTCTCGGACGCGCTGGGCCGCCAGGAGCCGTCGGTCGTGTCCGGCTTGCCCGACACGCAGTTGGCGGAGGCGTCGCGGTCGAAGTTGGGCGCGATGTCGGGGTGGGTGTCGTCGACGCCGGTGTCGATGACGGCGACGGTGACGTCCCTGCTGCCGAGGGACTTCTCGTGCGCCTTGTCCGCCTTGATGGCGGGCAGGTCCCACTGCAGCGGCTCCAACGGGTCCTGCCCGTCGGCGGCCTGCGCGTTCGCGACCTGCTCCGCGCCGAGCACCTTCGGGGTGCCGACGTCGGTGGTCGACTGCGCGGGCAGCGGCGTGTGACGCGTGGCGCCCGCCGACTCGACGCCGGGCACCGTGCGGATCGTCTTCGCGAAGTCGGGGTTCGACGCGTGGACGACGATCACGCCGATCCGGTCGTACGAGATCACCACCGTGCCACCGGCCTCGGCGATGGCCTTCCGCACATGTGCGGAGAGCCCGAAACCGGGGTGGACGTTGACGACATAGCTGAGCGAGGTCGCGTCACTGGTGACCGTCGTCGTGGAGTCCGCGGCGGACGCGGTGACGTTGGGCAGGAACGCGAGGGCCGTCGCCAGGGCCATCCCGGCCGGGATCGCCATGGCGCGACGGTAGCGCGGGTGAGGCGCTGTCATGTGTCTGTGTCTCCAGTTCGTTCGCGGTACGAGGGGGCCGTGCGGGAAGTCCTGCGCCTCGGGCCCTACTTGACGGCACGCAGCGCGTTGACGACGCCCCAGCCGTAGAAGCCGTTGACCCGCTTGCCGCCCACACAGGTCGCGTCCACGACGCCGTCACCGTTGCCGTCGTACGGCCCCGCCGGGCAGCCCGGGTTGTCCGCCTCGGCCTTGAGCAGCGCCTGTAGAGCGGCCGGAGTGGCGTACGGGTGGGTGGACTTCAGCAGCGCGGCCACGGCGGCCACGTGCGGAGAGGCCATGGAGGTGCCCTGGAGGAAGCCGTACTGGTTGTTCGGCAGCGTCGACAGGATGCGGCCGTTCTTCGACGGCGTGTCCGGGATCTGGTACTTGTCGCCGCCCGGGCCCGCGACGTCGACGACGCCCATGCCGTAGCTGGAGTAGTACGACTTGGCGCCCTTGACGCCCACCGCGCTCACGGTGACCACGCCGGGCAGCTGGGTCGGCACGTCGAAGCACTCGTGCGGGTCGACCGTGCGGGTCGTGGCCGTCGAGTCGTCGGGGCTGGAGGCGTCGACGAGGGCGTCCGCGTCGAGGTCCTCGTTGGAGTTGCCCGCCGAGGCGACGTTGAGCGTGCCCTTGCGCTGGGCGTACCGCTGGGCCCTGTTGACCGCGTCGACGATGGCGCGCTGGTCCGGGTCGTCCATGCAGTTGTACAGCCACGGGTCGACGTAGTAGCTGTTGTTGGTGACCTCGACGCCGTGGTCGGCGGCGAACACGAAGGCACAGACGACGCTCTCCGGGTAGAACAGCTGGGTCGAGTCGGGCTGGGCGACGGTGATGCTCGCGACCTTCACGCCGGGCGCGACACCCGCCACGCCTATCCCGTTGCGGGCCGCGGCTATCTCACCCGCCACGTGCGTGCCGTGGTAGTGGTCGGCGTCCGCCGGCCGCCAGGCGCCGTACGTCGTGTCCGGCTTGCCGCTCACGCAGTTCGCCGACTGGGAGGCGGAGAAGTTCGGCGCGATGTCCGGGTGGGTGTCGTCGACGCCGGTGTCTATGACACCGACGGTCACGCTCCTGCTGCCGGGGTTGATCGTGGCCGCCTTGTCGGCGCCTATCGCCCGCAGGTCCCACTGGTCGGCCTCCAGCGGCTCCTCCCCGGCCGCCGAACCCCGCGCCACCTTCGCGGCCTCCGCCTTCGACAGGACCTGCGCCGCCCCCTCGTCGGTGGTGCCCGCGGGGCTCAGCGGCGCCGTCCGGGTGGCACCGGCGGACCGCACGCCGCGGACCGCGCGCATCTCCTTGCCGAAGTCCGGGTTCGACGAGTGGACGACGATCACACCGATCCGGTCGTACGTCACCACGATCGTTCCGCCGTGTGCCGTGATCGCCTTCTGTACCGACGCGATCGTGTGGTGGTCCGTTCCGGTATTGACCACATAGGCGAGGTTCGGGCCGTCGGTCGCCTGGGCCGCCGTGCCGGTCAGCGGGGCCGCCGCGGCCCCCGACGGCAGGAAGCCCAGCGAGGCGGTCAGCGACAGCACGACCGGTACGGCGAGTGCGAGCCGGCGTCTGGAGCGCAGATGAGCCATGGGATCTCCACATCATCCTGAAACGAAACCACCCGGGCACAGGTGGTGCTCGGGCGGGTACATGACGGGTGGCGCACGGCGAAGCTATCTCCCTGTCTCATCGGCCAGCAATGACTTGGTCAAGATGACTTCCGAAAGAACTCATAGGACTTGAACCGCTCCTCGCGTGGCGCCGTGACCTCCGACAGGGAGCACGAGCACGATCGTGCTTCCCCTTCGCAAACCCACCCGCAGCACGAGGAGACTCCGTGGCCACCGAGACACCGCCCCCCGCGAAGGAGCAACACCGGCTCCCGTCCCCCGAGGAGTTCGCCGAGGTGCAGCAGAGCGCGGAGTTCGGTGAACTGCGCCGCTCATACCGCTCCTTCGCCTTCCCGCTGACCGTCGGCTTCATCACCTGGTACCTCCTGTACGTCCTGCTCTCCAACTACGCGGGCGACTTCATGGGCACCAAGGTCGTCGGCAACATCAACGTGGCCCTGGTCCTGGGGCTCGCCCAGTTCCTCACCACGTTCCTCATCGCCTGGTGGTACGCGCGGCGTGCCGCGACCGAACTGGATCCCAAGGCCGAAGCCATCAAGTCCCGTATGGAGGCCGGAGCATGAGCCCCGCGATCACCCTCGCGGCCGGAGAGGCGAGCGAGCACCGGCCGCTGATCATCTCCCTGTTCGCGGTGTTCGTCGCCGCGACCCTCGTCATCACCGTCTGGGCGGGCCGCCAGACCAAGGACGCCGCCGACTTCTACGCCGGCGGACGGCAGTTCACCGGTTTCCAGAACGGCCTCGCCGTCTCCGGCGACTACATGTCCGCCGCGTCCTTCCTCGGCATCGCGGGCGCCATCGCCCTGTTCGGCTACGACGGCTTCCTGTACTCCATCGGCTTCCTGGTGGCCTGGCTGGTCGCCCTGCTCCTGGTCGCCGAGCCGCTGCGCAACTCGGGCCGCTACACGATGGGTGACGTGCTGGCCTACCGGATGCGCCAGCGCCCGGTGCGGACGGCGGCGGGCACCTCCACCATCGTCGTCTCGATCTTCTACCTGCTGGCCCAGATGGCGGGCGCGGGCGTCCTCGTCTCCCTGCTGCTCGGCATCACCAGCGACGGCGGCAAGATCGGCATCGTCGCCCTGGTCGGCGTCCTGATGATCGTCTACGTGACCATCGGCGGCATGAAGGGCACCACCTGGGTCCAGATGGTCAAGGCGGTGCTGCTGATCGCCGGGGCCCTGCTGCTGACCTTCCTGGTCCTGCTGAAGTTCCACTTCAACGTCTCCGATCTGCTCGGCAAGGCCGCCGACAACAGCGGCAAGGGCGCCGCCTTCCTGGAGCCCGGTCTGAAGTACGGCGCGACGGGCACCACGAAGCTCGACTTCATCTCGCTCGGCATCGCCCTGGTCCTGGGCACCGCGGGCCTGCCGCACATCCTGATCCGCTTCTACACCGTGCCGACCGCCAAGGCCGCGCGTAAGTCCGTCATCTGGGCGATCGGCCTGATCGGCGCCTTCTACCTGATGACCCTCGCCCTCGGCTTCGGCGCCGCCGCGCTGATCAAGCCGGACGAGATCATCGCCTCCAACAAGGCGGGCAACACCGCCGCCCCGCTGCTCGCCCTGCACCTGGGCGGCGTGGACTCCAGCTGGGGCGCCATCCTGCTCGCCACCATCTCGGCGGTCGCCTTCGCCACGATCCTCGCGGTCGTCGCGGGACTGACCCTGGCCTCGTCCTCCTCGTTCGCCCACGACATCTACGCGAACGTCATCAAGAAGGGCCAGGCCAGTGAGAAACAGGAGGTCAACGCCGCCCGCTACGCCACCGTCGGCATCGGCGCCGTCTCCATCCTGCTGGGCGCCCTGGCCCGCGACCTGAACGTGGCCGGACTGGTGGCCCTCGCCTTCGCGGTCGCCGCCTCCGCCAACCTGCCGACCATCCTCTACAGCCTCTTCTGGAAGCGGTTCACCACCAACGGCGCGCTGTGGTCGATCTACGGCGGCCTGGTCACCGCCGTCGGACTGGTGCTGTTCTCGCCGGTGGTCTCCGGCAAGCCCACGTCGATGTTCCCGGACGCCGACTTCCACTGGTTCCCGCTGGAGAACCCCGGCATCGTCTCGATCCCGGTCGGCTTCCTGATCGGCGTCGTCGGCACCCTCCTGTCGAAGGAGGAGCCCGACACCATGAAGTACGCGGAGCTGGAGGTGCGGTCCCTGACGGGCACCGGAGCACACTGAGCGCTTCGCACGGACGGCCGCGTCGTGGGCATTGTACGGTCCTACGACGCGGCCGCTTCGTCCCTAGTGGTATCGGGCCTCGGCCGGTGTCAGTGGTGTCACGTAGGCTCGCAGGTGACGGAAAACAATTGGTCCGGATGCGGGAGGGGGCCCACGTGCTCATCGACACCTACGGCCGAGTGGCCACCGACCTGAGGGTCTCGCTCACCGACCGGTGCAACCTGCGCTGCACGTACTGCATGCCGGAGGAGGGCCTGCAGTGGCTGGCCAAGTCCGACCTGCTGACGGACGACGAGATCGTCCGCCTGATCGACATCGCGGTGCGGACGCTGGGCATCGAGGAAGTCCGTTTCACCGGCGGCGAGCCCCTGCTGCGCCCCGGCCTGGTCGGCATCGTCGAGCGCGTCGCGGCACTGGAGCCGCGCCCCCGGACCTCCCTCACCACCAACGGCATCGGCCTCAAGCGCACCGCCGCCGCGCTGAAGGCGGCGGGCCTGGACCGGGTCAACGTCTCCCTCGACACCCTGCGCCCGGACGTCTTCAAGGCGCTCTCCCGCCGCGACCGTCACCAGGACGTCATCGACGGCCTCCAAGCCGCCCGCGAGGCGGGCCTCACCCCGGTGAAGATCAACACGGTCCTGATGCCGGGCCTGAACGAGGACGAGGCCCCGGACCTCCTGGCCTGGGCGATGGAGCACGAGTACGAGCTCCGCTTCATCGAGCAGATGCCCCTGGACGCCCAGCACGGCTGGAAGCGCGAGGGCATGGTGACAGCGGCGGACATCCTGACCTCCCTGCGCACCCGCTTCGACCTCACGCCCGAGGGCGCGGGGGAGCGCGGCTCGGCACCGGCCGAACGCTGGGTGGTCGACGGCGGCCCGCACCGCGTCGGTGTCATCGCCTCCGTCACCCGCCCGTTCTGCGCCGCCTGCGACCGCACCCGCCTGACGGCCGACGGCCAGATACGGACGTGCCTGTTCGCCACCGAGGAGACGGACCTGCGCGCAGCCCTGCGCTCGGGCGCCCCCGACGAGGAGATCGCCCGCATCTGGCGCCTGGCGATGTGGGGCAAGAAGGCGGGCTCGGGCCTCGACGACCCGTCGTTCCTCCAGCCCGACCGGCCGATGTCGGCGATCGGCGGCTAGGGTCTTTCGTTTGGATCGGGCCGGATCAGGGAGCGGTGCCAGGGCCCGCGAGCCCGGCCTGATCCAAACGAGAGGCCCTAGGAACCCGAACCCTCCGGGGCCTCGCGCGTCTCCCACTCCTTCAGCAGGACCACGTCCTTGAGGAATCCCCGCACCCCGAGGAACTGCGACAGGTGCTCCCGGTGTTCGTCGCAGGCGAGCCAGGTCTTGCGGCGGTCCGGGGTGTGGATCTTCGGGTTGTTCCACGCCAGCACCCACACGGCGTCGGCACGGCAGCCCTTGGCGGAGCAGATCGGGGTCTCGTCACTCACGGGGTTCGTCTCACAGGGATGCGTTCAGAAGCGCTGCAAACAAGGCGACGCCGAGCAGCCACGGGGGGAGCTGCCCGGCGTCGGTCCGTCGCTCCGACGGGGGATGCGGAGCGCGTACGCAGTATGTCATGGGACACACGCCGCCCGGCACCGGAACAGCATGATTGATCTGAGCTTTTCTTGAGCTTTGAGCGGAGCCGCCATCCGGTTGCCCGGCGTCGGCGATGGTCACACCGGGTCGGCCCGCTCGCCCCGCATCCCGGCCGCCGAGTCCCCCGGAGCGTCCTCCGGGACGGATTCCGCGGGCGTGTCCCGAGCCTCGGGCGGGGCGAGCATCGGCCGCGGCGGCACGGCCACGAAGGTCGAGGGAAGCGACGGCGGCCGCTCCCGGCCCGCGTTGGCGGCGACCACGGCGACATAGGGGAGCAGCGCTCCGAGCACCAATGCCACCAGGGCGACGTGCCGTTCGACGTTCCAGAGGGTGGCCGCGAGGATCACCGAGGCGGTGCGGACGGTCATCGAGATGATGTACCGGCGCTGCCGGCCGCGCACGTCCTCGGCCAGGCCCGTCCGAGCCCCGGTGATCCGGAAAACCTGGACGTTGCCGCCGCCATGCTGCTTCCGCATCACATTCCACCATCCGCCCGTATCGGACTCTCCCCGGCCCGCGAACGCGTCCCACCCGTACGGGGAGCCGGACCGGGACACGGTCCACGTTACGCCGCGGCTGCGCCGCCTTCGAGACCGGGGCACCTCCCGTCCGGGCGAACGTCCTGCGCAGCGCTGCGTACGCCCGTACGTCGTACAGCCGTACCCGACGTGCGCCGTACGGCTGACCGGTCGACACTGGCCGTAATGCTCACGTCGAGCCGTACGAGGAGGCAGCCATGGGCTGGTTGTGGGCGATCATCGTGGGATTCGTGCTGGGCCTGATCGCCAAGGCCATCATCCCCGGCAAGCAGCACAGCCCACTCTGGCTGGTCACGATCTTCGGCATCCTGGGCGCCGTCGCCGGCAACGCGATCGCCGCCGCGTTCGGTGTCGCCGAGACCGGGGGCATCGACTGGACCCGGCACCTCTTCCAGCTCATCGCCGCGATCATCATCGTCGCCCTCGGCGACATGGCGTACATGGCCCTGTGGGGCAAGAGGAAACAGCAGCGGGTGACCTGACGACGGTCCGGCACGGCGAAGGGCGGCCCCCTCGGGGAGCCACCCTTCGCCGTTGTCTCAGGCCCCGACGACCTCGATCGCCGCCAGGTTCTTCTTGCCCCGGCGCAGCACCAGCCAGCGGCCGTGCAGCAGGTCCGCCTCGGCGGGGACCGCGTCCTCGGCGGTGATCTTCGCGTTGTTCACGTAGGCACCGCCCTCCTTGACCGTGCGGCGCGCGGCCGACTTGCTGGCCACCAGGCCGACCTCGGAGAACAGGTCCACCACCGGCGCGAGCTCGGCGACCTGGGCGTGCGGCACCTCGGACAGGGCCGCGGCCAGCGTCCGCTCGTCCAGGTCCGCCAGCTCGCCCTGGCCGAACAGTGCCTTGGACGCGGCGATCACGGCGGCCGTCTGGTCGGCGCCGTGCACCAGCGTCGTCAGCTCCTCGGCCAGCGCCCGCTGCGCGGCACGGGCCTGCGGACGCTCCTCGGTCTGCCTCTCCAGCTCCTCGATCTCCTCACGGGACTTGAAGCTGAAGATGCGCAGGAACTTGGAGACGTCGCGGTCGTCGGCGTTCAGCCAGAACTGGTAGAAGGCGTACGGCGTGGTGAGCTCCGGGTCGAGCCAGACCGTGCCGGACTCCGTCTTGCCGAACTTGGTGCCGTCCGCCTTGGTGATCAGCGGCGTGGCCAGTGCGTGCACCGCGACGTGCGGCTCGACCTTGTGGATCAGGTCGGCGCCCGCCGTGAGGTTGCCCCACTGGTCGCTGCCGCCGGTCTGCAGCGTGCAGCCGTACTTCCGGTACAGCTCCAGGAAGTCCATGCCCTGCAGGATCTGGTAGCTGAACTCGGTGTAGCTGATGCCCGCGTCGGAGTTGAGCCGCCGGGAGACGGCCTCCTTCGCGATCATCTTGTTGACCCGGAAGTGCTTGCCGATGTCGCGCAGGAAGTCGATGGCCGACAGGCCCTGGGTCCAGTCCAGGTTGTTGACCATGGTCGCGGCATGCGGTCCCTCGAAGTCCAGGAACTTCTCGATCTGGCCGCGCAGCCGCGCCACCCAGCCGGCCACCACCTGCGGGTCGTTCAGCGTGCGCTCCGCCGTCGGCTTCGGGTCGCCGATCAGGCCCGTGGCGCCGCCGACCAGACCCAGCGGGCGGTTGCCCGCCTGCTGGATCCGCCGCATCGTCAGGATCTGCACGAGGTTGCCGAGGTGCAGGCTGGGCGCGGTCGGGTCGAAACCGCAATAGAACGTGACAGGACCGTCCGCGAACGCCTTGCGCAATGCGTCCTCGTCCGTGGAGAGGGCGATCAGCCCCCGCCACGTCAGCTCGTCGACGATGTCCGTCACGGTTCTCGTATCTCCTTGAGTGGTCTCGTAATCAGGTACGAGGTTATACGCCCTGGCTGACAGAGCTCATATTGAAGTCGGGCACCCGCAGCGCGGGCATCGCAGCCCTAGTGAACCAGTCGCTCCATTCCCGGGGCAGCGTCTTTTCCGTGCGCCCGGCCTCCGTCGCCCGGCCCAGCAGGTCCACCGGCGACTCGTTGAACCGGAAGTTGTTCACCTCGCCGGTCACCTCGCCGTTCTCGACGAGGTAGACGCCGTCCCGGGTCAGGCCGGTCAGCAGCAGCGTCGCCGGGTCGACCTCGCGGATGTACCACAGGCAGGTCAGCAGCAGCCCGCGCTCGGTGGCCGCGACCATCTCCTCCAGGGAGCGGTCCTGGCCGCCGTCCAGGATCAGGTTCCCGATCACGGGCGCCACCGGCAGCCCGGTCAGGCCCGCGCTGTGCCGGGTGGTGGTCAGGTGCTTCAGGTCACCCTCGGCGACCCACTCGGTGGCCCGGACGGGAAGCCCGTTGTCGAACACCGACTGGTCGCCGCCGGAGGAGTGGGCCACGACGAAGGGGGCGCTCTCCAGTCCCGGCTCGTTCGGGTCGCTGCGCAGGCTCAGCGGCAGCTCGGTCAGCTTCTCGCCGACCCGGGTGCCGCCGCCCGGCTTGGAGAACACCGTCCGGCCCTCGGCCGCGTCCCGGCCCGAGGCCGACCAGAGCTGGTAGATCAGCAGGTCGGCCACCGCGGTCGGCGGCAGCAGCGTCTCGTAGCGGCCCGCGGGCAGCTCGACGCGCCGCTCGGCCCAGCCGAGGCGTACGGCCAGCTCGGCGTCGAGCGCGCCCGGGTCGACGTCCTTGAAGTCCCGGGTGGCGCGACCCGCCCAGGCCGAGCGCGTGCGGTCCGGGGACTTGGCGTTCAGCTCCAGCGTGCCGGTGGGCTGGTCGTGCCGCAGTCGCAGCCCGGTCGAGGTGCCCACATAGGTGGAGACGAGCTCGTGGTTGGCGAAGCCGTACAACTCGCGGCCGCCCGCACGCGCGCGTGCGAACGCCTCGCCGAGCGCGGGCGCGAAGTCCGCGAACACCGCGGACGAGGTCTCGGCCGGCGCGTCCGTGAAGTCCGGCGACTGGGGCACACCGGTGACCAGTGGCTGCGCGTCCTCCGCGGGGCCCGCCCCGCGCGCGGCGGCCTCGGCGGCCCGTACCAGCGGCTCCAGTTCCTCGGCGGTCACGGCCGAGCGGGTCACGACCCCCGACGCCGTGCCCTCCTTGCCGTCCACCGTGGCGACGACCGTGAGCGTACGGCCGCGGGTGACCCCGTTGGTGGTCAGCGCGTTGCCCGCCCAGCGCAGGTTGGCGGTGGAGTGCTCGTCGGCGATGACGACGCAGCCGTCCGCCCGGGACAGCTCCAGCGCGCGCTCGACGATCTCGTGCGGCTTGTCCGCCTGGTTGGTGCGGGCGCTCATCGACCGGCCTCCTGGGTGGTGTTGAGGATGTTGACGCCCTTGAAGAGGGCGGAGGGGCACCCGTGCGACACGGCGGCCACCTGTCCCGGCTGGGCCTTGCCGCAGTTGAAGGCACCACCCAGGACGTACGTCTGCGGGCCGCCGACGGCCGCCATGGAGCCCCAGAAGTCGGTGGTGGTGGCCTGGTAGGCGACGTCCCGCAGCTGGCCGGTGATCCGGCCGTTCTCGATCCGGAAGAAGCGCTGCCCGGTAAATTGAAAATTGTACCTTTGCATGTCGATCGACCAGGAACGGTCCCCGACGACGTAGATGCCCCGGTCCACACCCCCGATGAGGTCCTCCGTGGACAGCCCCGCCGGGTCCGGCTGGAGCGACACGTTGGCCATGCGCTGCACCGGCACATGCCCGGGGGAGTCGGCGAACGCGCACCCGTTGGAGCGGTCGAAGCCGGTCAGCTTCGCGATGCGCCGGTCCAGCTGGTAGCCGACGAGCGTGCCGTCCTTCACCAGGTCCCAGGACTGCGCCTCGACGCCCTCGTCGTCGTACCCCACGGTCGCCAGGCCGTGCTCGGCGGTGCGGTCGCCGGTGACGTTCATCCGCTCGGAGCCGTACCTGAGCTTGCCCAGCTGGTCGAAGGTGGCGAAGGAGGTGCCGGCGTACGCGGCCTCGTAGCCGAGCGCGCGGTCCAGCTCGGTGGCGTGGCCGATGGACTCGTGGATGGTCAGCCACAGGTTGGACGGGTCGACGACGAGGTCGTACAGGCCCGCCTCGACGCTGGGCGCCCGCATCTTCTCGGCGAGCAGTTCCGGGATCTGCTCCAGCTCGGTGTCCCAGTCCCAGCCGGTGCCGGTGAGGTACTCCCAGCCGCGGCCGACCGGCGGCGCGATCGTGCGCATCGAGTCGAACTCGCCGCTCGACTCGTCGACCGACACCGCGGTCAGCTGCGGGTGCAGCCGCACCCGCTGCTGCGTGGTCACCGTGCCCGCGGTGTCCGCGTAGAACTTGTTCTCGTGCACGGTCAGGAGCGAGGCGTCGACGTGGTTGACGCCGCTCGCCGCCAGCAGCCGCGCGCTCCAGTCCGTCAGCAGCGCCGCCTTCTCCTCGTCCGGCACGGAGAACGGATCGATCTCGTACGACGAGACCCACGTCTTCTCGGCGTGCACGGGCTCCCCGGCGAGCTCCACCCGCTCGTCCGAGCCCGCCGCCTTGATCACCTGCGCGGAGAGCTTCGCCATCGCCACGGCCTGCGAGGCCACCTTGGCGGCGGCGTCCAGGGTCAGGTCCACACCCGACGCGAAGCCCCACGTCCCGCCGTGCACGACCCGTACCGCGTACCCGAGGTCGGTGGTGTCCGACGTACCCGCCGGCTTGGCGTCCCGCAGCCGCCAGGACGCGCTGCGCACCCGCTCGAACCGGAAGTCCGCGTGCTCGGCCCCCAGCGCACGCGCGCGTGCCAGCGCGGCGTCGGCCAGGGCCCGTAGCGGAAGCGCCGTGAAGGCTTCGTCGATGGAATGAGGCACGGAGGTCTCCCTGCTGTCGTGGCCTGTTCCTCCGATCATGTCGCGCGAGCGGGTGCCCGGACCACAGATTTCGGCCCGGCATCCGGACTTTCTGTAGGGATCCGACAGTGCCGCCCCCGCGCCACTGTCGGTGCCCGCTTCTTTGCGAGAGCGGACGTACCGATAGGTTTTTGATAAAGCCGCCTGTCATCCAGGTGTCCGGGCGGACGTGCCAGACCGCTATCGAAAGGGTGATCCGTTGAGCCGCTCGGTTCTCGTCACCGGAGGCAACCGGGGCATCGGCCTCGCCATCGCCCGCGCTTTCGCCGACGCCGGCGACAAGGTTGCGATCACGTACCGCTCGGGTGAGCCGCCGGCCGCCCTGACGGAATTGGGCTGCCTCGCCGTGAAGTGCGACATCACCGATTCCGAGCAGGTGGAGCAGGCCTACAAGGAGATCGAGGCGGAGCACGGCCCCGTCGAGATACTGATCGCCAACGCCGGCATCACCAAGGACCAGCTCCTGATGCGCATGTCCGAGGAGGACTTCACCTCGGTCATCGACACCAACCTCACCGGCACCTTCCGCGTCGTCAAGCGCGCCAACCGCGGCATGCTGCGCGCCAAGAGGGGCCGCGTCGTCCTCATCTCGTCGGTCGTCGGGCTGTACGGCGGCCCGGGCCAGGCGAACTACGCCGCGTCCAAGGCCGCCCTCGTCGGCTTCGCGCGCTCCCTCGCCCGTGAGCTGGGCTCGCGCAACATCACCTTCAACGTCGTCGCGCCCGGCTTCGTCGACACCGACATGACCAAGGTGCTCACCGACGAGCAGCGAGAGGGCATCGTCAAGCAGGTGCCGCTCGGCCGGTACGCGCAGCCGGAGGAGATCGCCGCGACGGTGCGGTTCCTCGCCTCCGACGACGCCTCGTACATCACTGGAGCCGTCATCCCCGTTGACGGCGGACTGGGAATGGGTCACTGATCACCATGAGCGGAATTCTCGAGGGCAAGCGCGTCCTGATCACCGGTGTGCTGATGGAGTCCTCCATCGCCTTCCACACCGCGAAGCTGGCCCAGGAGCAGGGTGCCGAGATCATCCTGACCGCGTTCCCGCGGCCCACGCTGACCGAGCGCATCGCCAAGAAGCTGCCCAAGCCCACCAAGGTCATCGAGCTCGACGTCACCAACGACGAGCACCTCGGCCGCCTGGCCGACGTGGTCGGCGAGGAGCTCGGCGGCCTCGACGGGGTCGTGCACTCCATCGGCTTCGCCCCGCAGGACGCCCTCGGCGGCAACTTCCTGAACACGCCGTTCGAGTCGGTCTCCACGGCCATGCACGTCTCGGCGTTCTCCCTGAAGTCGCTGACCATGGCCTGCCTGCCGCTGATGCAGAACGGCGGCTCGGTCGTCGGCCTCACCTTCGACGCCTCCTTCGCCTGGCCGCAGTACGACTGGATGGGCCCGGCCAAGGCCGCCCTGGAGGCGACCAACCGCTACATGGCGCGCGACCTGGGAAAGCAGAACATCCGCTGCAACCTCATCTCCGCGGGCCCGATCGGTTCCATGGCCGCCAAGTCCATCCCGGGCTTCGCCGAGCTGGCCTCGGTGTGGGACAACCGCTCCCCCCTGGAGTGGGACCTGAAGGACCCGGAGCCGGCCGGCCGCGGTGTGGTCGCCCTGCTGAGCGACTGGTTCCCGAAGACCACCGGCGAGATCATCCACGTGGACGGCGGTCTGCACGCCATCGGCGCCTGATCCCCGGTACGCCTCGACGCCCCGTCCCCCGCGCCCGCGGGCGGCGGGGCGTCACTCGTTCGGCGTACCCGACCGGGCGGGGCAGGGGGCCGACGCCGCACCCTGGAATACGAGTTCACCTCGCGAATTCCCTCCCCAGCACGGCCGAGGAGGTCCCCTTGTGCGCCTGTCCCGCAGCCTGGCCTCGGCGACCGTGGCCCTCGCGCTCGTGCTCTGCCTGCCGTTCGAGGCGGCGCCGCACACGCGCGTGAAGGGGCCGTCGGCACCGCGTCTGTTCGGAGCGGAGTGCCGTACGACCGTCAGCGGCTCCCATGTCGTGGCGTACTGCCACAACCCCTATGTCGACACCGATCGCGTGCGGCTGCACATCGAGTGCGCCCGCTGGTGGGACCTCGACACCGACGGCGACCCGGTCGACGCCGGGCCGGCGATGACCGTCCGGCTCAGCGGCCGGTGCTGGAAGGACGTCCGCTCGGTGTGGATCAGCCACCAGAAGGCGGGCTGAGGCGCGCCGGACGGCACAGGAACGGATAGCTCGCGGCCTCGGTCGCGGCCGCCTCCGCGTCGCCCGTCCGGATCGCGTCCACCAGCCGCGTGTGATCCATGTGCGTCTCCGGCGTCAGCACCTCGCCGACGTCCGCGCGGAGCCAGTCCCGCAGCACCTCGCCCAGATCGGCGTACATCGCGGTCATCACCTCGTTGTGGGAGGCGGACACCACCGCCAGGTGGAAGGTCGCGTCCGCCGCCACGAAGGCCTCCGCGTCCCCGGACTCCCAGGTCTGCTCGCGCCGCAGCAGGAGCGCGTCGAGCTGCGTGAGATCCTTCTCGGTGCGCCGCTCGGCCGCCAGCTTCGCCGCCGCCGACTCCAGCGTGGAGCGCAGTTCGGCGATGTGCCGCGGGTCGGCCTCCGCGAAGCGGCGGTGCATCACGCCCGCCAGCTCGCTGGTCGCCACCACGTACGTGCCGGAGCCCTGGCGGATGTCCAGCAGACCGTTGTGCGCGAGCGCGCGCACCGCCTCGCGGACCGTGTTGCGGGCGACGCCGAGCTGCTCGACCAGTTCCGGCTCGGTCGGGATGCGCGAGCCGACCGGCCACTCGCCCGAGGTGATCTGGTTCCGCAGCTCGGCGATGACCTGCTCGGACAGCGCCGAACGGCGGGGGTGGCTCAGGGGCATGGCACACCTTCGCACGGGAGGACCGGGAGGAGACCGCCCGGGGATGGACAGCCAATCATCCCATGATTCTATGATGGGTCTCATGGTGAGCGAGGAAACCCGGACCCGAACGTCCACGACCGACGACAGCACGACCCCCGGCCACTACGGCGAAGCGGCCCCGAAGACGGCGACAGCGCCCCCGCGCGCGTGGGCGACCCGCCTGGTCGTCGTCGGCATCGTGCTCTCCGCGCTCAACCTCCGCCCGGCCATCACCAGCCTCGGCGCGCTCCTCGAAGAGGTCCGCGACGGGCTCGGCATGAGCGGCAGCGTGGCCGGCCTCCTCACCTCGGTGCCCCCGCTGTGCTTCGCCGTCTTCGGCGTCATGGCACCCCGCCTCGCCCGCCGCTTCGGACCGGCCGCCGTGGTCTGCGCCGGCATGGCCGCCATCGCCGCGGGCCTGCTCATACGGCCGTACGTCGGCTCGACCGCGGGATTCCTGGCGGCGAGCGCCCTCGCGCTCATGGGCATCGCGGTCAGCAACGTCCTGATGCCGGTCATCGTCAAGCGCTGGTTCCCGGACCGGGTCGGCTCCATGACCGGCCTGTACTCCATGGCCCTCGCCCTCGGCACCTCGACCGCCGCCGCGGTGACCGTGCCGATGACCGAGGCACTGGGCGGCAGTTGGCGGTCGGGGCTCTGCGTCTGGGCGCTGCTCGCCACCGTGGCGGTGCTGCCGTGGCTCGGGCTGATCCGGGACCGGGGGGCGGCGCCCTTTGACGGGGCGGCCGTACCGCGGGCACGCGCGCGTGAGGAGCAGCCGCCAGCACTGCGGATCACCCGGAGCCGTACGGCCTGGGCGCTCGCCGTCTTCTTCGGGCTCCAGGCGACCGCCGCGTACATCACGATGGGCTGGATGGCGCAGATCTTCCGCGACTCGGGCGTCCCCGCCGGCACGGCGGGCGTGCTCCTCGCCGTGACCATGGTGATGGGCGTGCCGCTGGCCTTCGTCATCCCGCGCCTTGCCACCCGGCTGCCCCACCAGGGGCCCATCGTGCTGGTGCTCGGCGCCTGCGGCCTGGCCGGTTACGCGGGTCTGTACTTCGCCCCGGCCGGCGGTGCCTGGGCCTGGGCCGTGCTGCTGGGCATCTCCAACTGTGCCTTCCCGCTGGCCCTCACGATGGTCGGCATGCGGGCCAGGACCGGCGCGGGCGTCGCCCAGCTCTCCGCCTTCGCGCAGAGCACCGGCTACCTGATCTCCATCCCCGGGCCGCTCCTGGTCGGCGTGCTCTACCAGCACAGCGGCGGCTGGGGCATCCCGATCGCGCTCATGGCCGGCCTCATGCTCCCTCAGATGGCGGTGGGCGTCCTCGCGGGCCGCGACCGGACGGTGGAGGACGAGGCGGGCCGCTGACCCCGCCCGGCTTCCCCCGGGGCTGCCGCCCCCGGACCTCCCTCCCGCCTCGCCCGGCCCCGGCCGGTCGCGCGCGGGAGAAGGGTGCGACACTGACCCCATGCCAGTGCTCGACCCGAACCCCCCGAACGGCCAGAAGAAGCTGCTGATCGTCCTCGGCGCGTTCTTCGCCATCTTCGTCGTCATCGCCGTCATCGCGACCCTCGCGTCCCCCTGACCTCGGCCTCGCGGCCCATGGTGGGGCCAGCACCACCATCCCCTAGGGGGTGAGTGTCAGGGTCAAGTGGGTGGATCACCGGATGGGTTGGCGACCGGGGATTCCGTAGCTTCGAGATGTGACCGCGGGACGCGGCCGCGGACCACTCGGAGAGCAGCGGAGGCGAGCATGTCGGCCCGTACCCACACCCGGCCCCACCCGGCGACCACGGGCGGCGTCGACATCCGGTTGCCCTGGTGGGCGCTCGCCCTGCCCGCGCTCGCCTTCGTCGCCCTGCTCCTGCTCATACTCAACCCGTCCCACGCCCAGGCGGCCACCGGCGACCCGGCGGTCACCCACCTCGTCGAGCGGGTGCAGGAGCTGATCGCGCGCTAGTTCCAGGGCGGCCTCGCGGGGAGAAATCGCATGTCAACTCCCTGCGCCGTGTGGCATGTTTCATGCGAAGCTGAGACGCATGAGCGTCGCAGAACCCCGCAGGATTGTCCTCTTCCGGCATGCGAAAGCAGACTGGCCCCAGGTGACCGATCACGAGCGGCCGCTCGCTGAGCGGGGCCGTATGGACGCCGCAGTCGCCGGACGCAAGCTGGCCGACAGCGGCATCCCCTTCGACCTGGCCCTGTGCTCCACCGCCGTCCGGACCCGCGAGACCTGGAAGCTCGCCGTCCATGAGCTCCCGCACCGACCGAGAACGGTCTACGAGGAGCGGCTCTACGAGGCCTCGCCCGGCGAGCTGATCGCCGTGCTGAACGAGATCACCGACGACGTGCAGAACGTGATCCTGATCGGTCACAACCCGAGCGTGCACGGTCTCGCCGAGATCCTCCCCGGCTCCGCCGAGGGCGACGCCCGCGATCGGATGAGCCGCCGCGGCTTCCCCGCCGCCGCCTTCGCCGTCGTGACCTTCGACGGATCCTGGAAGGGTCTGGAGCCGGGCGTGGGCACACTGGCCGACTACTGGGCGCCGTCCGAGTGACCCGGTCCGCGTGACGGCACACGGCGAGGGGCCCGGCACCGTGGTGGTGCCGGGCCCCTCTGCCGCTGCCTCGCGGGCGGCTCAGTCCTCGTCGTGCATGTCCGCGGCCTCGACCTCTTCGCGGGTGACGCCCAGCAGGTACAGGACCGTGTCCAGGAAGGGGAAATTCACCGCGGTGTGCGCGGCCTGGCGGACGACCGGCTTGGCGTTGAAGGCCACGCCCAGGCCCGCAGCGTTCAGCATGTCCAGGTCGTTGGCGCCGTCGCCGATCGCCACCGTCTGGGAGAGCGGGACACCGGCCTCGGCCGCGAACCGGCGCAGCAGCCGCGCCTTGCCCGCCCGGTCCACGATCTCCCCGGTGACCCGGCCCGTCAGCTTCCCGTCCACGATCTCCAGGGTGTTGGCCTGGGCGAAGTCCAGCCCCAGCCGCTCCTTCAGATCGTCGGTCACCTGCGTGAACCCGCCGGAGACGACGCCGACTTGGTAGCCGAGCCGCTTCAGCGTACGGATCAGGGTGCGCGCGCCCGGCGTCAGTCGTACCTCGCCGCGCACCTTCTGCACCACCGAGGCGTCCAGCCCCTCCAGCAGGGCCACGCGCGCGTGCAGCGACTGCTCGAAGTCCAGCTCGCCGCGCATCGCGGCCGCGGTGACCTCGGCGACCTTGTCCTCGCAGCCGGCGTGCGCGGCGAAGAGCTCGATCACCTCGTCCTGGATGAGGGTGGAGTCCACGTCCATGACCACCAGGCGCTGGGCCCGCCGGTGCAGGCCCGCCGACACGACCGCGATGTCGACGCCGAGCGCGGCCGCGTCGGACACCAGGGTGGTGCGCAGCGGTTCGGTCTCCACGCCGGACACCGCGAACTCGACCGCGGTCACCGGGTACTTGGCGAGTCGGAAGATGCGGTCGATGTTGCCGCCGACCTTGGCGATCCGGGCGGCGATGGCGGCGGTCGACTCGGCGGTGAGGGGGTGACCGAGGACGGTGACCAGGGAGCGGCCATGACCACGCGGGCGGTTGTCGCCGTGCCCGGAGATGATCTCCGCCTGCATCTTCATCGACTCGGCCCAGCTGTGCACGGTGGCCCGGAGGTCGCCCTCCAGTCCGGCGGGTGGCTGGGTCACGAGCGCGCACAGGACGAGACGGCCGCGGGTGACGACCTGCTCGATGTCGACCACGTCGACGGAATAGGCGGCAAGGGTGTCGAAGAGGCCGGCCGTGATGCCCGGCCTGTCCTTGCCGAAAATCTTGACGAGGAGAGTGGGGACCTCGGAGGTCTGCGTAGCGCTCATGGTGCAACCACCGTATCCGGCACCCAGTGCCTTGGGCCCATGCGGTCCGTCTAGCGGACACCGAACAGTAGGTGTCGGTCCGGTGTCGAAGCCCTGACCTCCCGGCCACACCTCGATCACCCTCCCACTCCGCTCGCCTACGCGCACGACGGGAACACCGCCGACGGCTCTGCCGACGGGGCGGGACTGCACGGGGGCGTCGCCGCGCCCGGTTCACCGACCATTGTCCCGCCGGGGCGCAGCGGGCTCCGCCGGCTCGGGGGCCATGGCTCCGCCGGCTTGGCAGCCAGGGGCCCGCGGGCGCGGCAGCGAGGGGCTCCGCGGGCTCGGCCGGGTGGGCTCCGCGGGCCTGGCCGCATCGCTCCCACGAGGCTGGCGGCATCGGCATCGCCTGCCCTGCCGGTCTGGCTGTGGTGTCTGCTGGCTTGGCTGCGACAGCCGTCGGTCCGGCCGCAACGGTCCCGCTGTCTCGGCCGTGTGGGCTCCGCAGCCTGGCCACACCGCTCCCACCAGCCCGGCCGCATCGGCACCGCCAGCCCCGCCGGCCCGGCTGTGGTGGCCCTACCGGCTTGGCTTCCATAGCCCCGCCAAGCCAGCCGCAACGGTCCCGCCGACTCGGACGCAGTGGCCCCAACCGGCCCGGCTCCGTGTTCCCGCCGGGCCCACCGCACGGGCTCCGTTTTCACCCGCGCCCCTTCGGCCTCCCCGGCGGAGGTGGTGGCGGAGGCGGCGGCGGTGGTGGCGGAGGCGGAGTTCCCTCGCCGGAGCCGTGCCGTCGTCCGTCACGTCCCCCGGCCCCCGGGGGCCGCCGCACCGAACCACGCGGCGGTGGGTCGATCGGCCGGGCCATGGTGGGAGCGCCGTACACGTCGTCGGCCGACGGGCCCTGGGTCGGCGGCGCCTCCTCGGCAGACGCTGCGTCCTCGGCTCCCCGACCACCGCGGCGACCCGGACCGTCATCTCGACCCCGGCCGTCGTCATGCCCCCCGCGGTCACCACGCCCCCGCCCGTCATCACGCCCCCGACCGCCCGCGGACCACCCCAGGCCCCCGCTCCACCCGCCACCACCAGAGGCCCCCGACCCCTCAGGCTCCCGCGCACCCCCAGGCTCTACCCCTTGCCCGCTCCACCCCCCACCGCCAAAGGCCCCCGACCCCTCCGGTCGGGAATCCTCAGGCCCCCCTGCCCTTCCGGACGGCCCCCCTCGCCCGCCCCATCCACCACCGCCGGACCCCCGAGAACCCTCCGGCCCCCGACCGGCGCCCCACTTCCCGTCGCTCCGTTGCGCGCCCGCATTCCCCTGCTCTCGCAGTTCCTCCGGCACCCGCAGGTACGGGTTCGTGGCCGGGTTCGGGGGGCGGTACGGCGTAGTGGGGGAGTAGGGGCCGGTCGAGCCCGTGTCCGCGGCATGTCCCGCCGGGGCGGTGTGGCCCGGCTGTTCGAGGTGGCCGGTGTGGTCGGGCGCGTCACTCAGTGCCAGCGGCGCCGCGCGGCGGCCCGCCGCGCCGGTGGCCCGGGCGAGCAGCGCGCCCACGGCTCCCGCGGCCGCGCCCCAGACGGCTCCGAGGAGGAGGGCCATCCCCAGGTGGCCGTGCAGTTCGATCCCGGCGCCGAACGCGGGGAAGCCGAGCACCGACAGCGACGCGTCCACGGACACGTCCGTCAGCCAGGCGAGCAGAGGCAGGGCCAGGGCGGTGGCGAGCCCAAGCCGCAGCGCGCACCGGCCGGCGAAGCCGAGGGCGCTCCCACCGTCCGCCCGTACATCCGCTACTTCCGGGTAACCCCGACCGTCCCCTCGTACGTCCGCAGCGGAGCGCACCGTGCCGACAGGCGTGCGCACCGCCGTGAGCACGCCCGCCAGCAGCATCATCAGCGCCGCCGCGACCGCCAGCAGCCACACCCGCCCGTCCAGGTCGGCCAGCCGCCCCAGCGTCACCGGCTGGTCGGAGTGCACGCTCAGCAGGTCGTCCAGCGGATCGGGGAGCAGCTTGGCCAGTTCGCCGGTGGCCTTGCCGTCCCACGGGACGAAGAGACCGATCGGGATGCCCAGCCACACCCCGTTGGGCGCGCCGAGCAGAGCCGCGCCGGCGATCCGCCGGGGATGGTCGTCGCCGATCGCCGCGTAGGCCGCGGCCGCGAACCCGGCGGCGACCGCCACGAGCAGCACGGTGACGACGGCGGACACGGCCGGCCGCACCACCCGGTGCACCGCCTCCCAGCCGTGCGGCAGGGGACTGCGGCGGGAGGCCAGCAGCGCGATCAGGAGGATGCCCGCGGACCAGCCGAGGCCGCCGAGGAGCGTGGGCGCGGTGTCCACCGTGAAGCCCACCGCCGCCTTCGCGTGGACGAGGTCGCCGATCCGGTCGGGCAACAGCCCGCCGAGGTCCCCGAGGTCGCCGAGCCCGGGGATGCTCACCCCGCCGCCCCCGCCCGAGCCCCCGCCGCCCGGCAGCTTGTCGAGGCCGAGCGAGCCACCGTCGATCGTGATGACGTCGTGCCCGGCCCAGGCCAGTCCGCCCAGCGTCGCCACGAACAGCACGACCACCGCGCCCGCACGCGCGAGGAGTTCGGACGGCGCGATCACAACTCCGGCCGTGCGCAGGGACCGTAGGAAGAACCAGGAGAGAAGGAGCGCACCCACCAGGCTCACGCCCAGTGGCGTGATCTCGATGGCCGTGTGCGCCTCCGCGCCTTTCAGGCCGAAAGCGGACACATCACCGGACGGTGAGACCGAACCACCCGCCCCGAGCGCCACAACGGCCGCCGTCATCGGGCCGAGTGACCCCGCCGCGTCCGCCTCCAGCAGATGCAGCCCGAGTGCGGCCGTGCCGGCCATTCCCATCAACGCCCAGCTCACAGCGGCGATCGCGGACAGCAGGATGTCTCCCCACGGCAACCGTGCACCGTGCCTCGTGGGTTCGACGCCCGTGGCAGCACTCATGGCAGACCCCCCGATCCGCGGCGCGACCGGTCGCCGCGCATGCCCCCCTCGCGTGGGATTACCACTCTCCGGGTCGTTTTCAACCCCGTCAACGGGACGTTCCGCAGCACCCGTAGGCGGTCTTCACGAGGCCCGACTTTCGGTCATAGGGCCGCGCCTGAAATAGTTCCCCACGATGTTCGACATCCCTAGACTCCCTGTGATGGGGGTAACTCGGGGGACAACTCAGTGGGGCATGGAGTGCCGGAACTCGTACTGGAAACAAACGGACGGACCTGGACGCTCGATTCGTCCAGGTCCTACACACTCGGACGCGATCCGCAAGGAGACGTCGTGTTCGACGACGCCAGGGTCTCCTGGCGCCACGCCACGGTCAGCTTCAACGGCCGCAGTTGGGTCATCGAGGACCACGGCAGCACCAACGGCACGTTCGTGCAGGGCCAGCGGATCGGCCAGATGGAGATCGGCCCGGGCTCGTCCGTGCACCTCGGCAACGCGACCGACGGACCGCGGCTGAATCTGTCCGGCGCCGCGGCGGCCGTGGCACAGCCCCAGCAGCAGCCGTACGCCGCGCAGGGCGCGGGCGCCGGCTGGGCGCAGCAGCCGCCTCAGCAGCAGGCGCCGCAGGCCGGCTACCAGCAGGCGCAGCAGCCGCCGTCGATCCCGCAGCAGCAGGGCGGCCCGGCCGACCGGTTCGCGCAGCAGGCGCCCGGTGGCGCCGCGGGGGCGCCGCCGGTGTACGGGGACCGCAGCCCGACCACGTTCCACCAGTTCTCGCTCGGCCGTGTGATGCGCATCGGTCGTGCCCTGGAGAACGACCTGGTCGTCTCCGACCTGCAGGTCTCGCGCAACCACGCCGAGTTCCACGCGACGCCCGACGGGCGCATGGAGATCCGCGACCTCGGCTCGCACAACGGCACCTACGTCAACGGTCAGCCGATCCCCAAGAGCGGCTCCGCGGTGCTCGGCCCGAACGACATCGTGGGCGTCGGCCACTCCACCTTCCGCATCGTCGGCGACCGTCTCGAGGAGTTCGTCGACACCGGTGAGGTCTCCTTCTCCGCGCGCCATCTGACCGTCACGGTCGACGGCGGGAAGCAGATCCTCAAGGACGTCTCCTTCGGCGTCCCGGAGAAGTCGCTGATCGCGGTCATCGGCCCGTCCGGTTCCGGCAAGTCGACCCTGCTGAAGGCGCTCACCGGCTACCGGCCCGCCAACCAGGGCGAGGTCCTCTACGACAACCGCGACCTCTACAAGCAGTTCGCCGAGCTGCGCCAGCGCATCGGTCTGGTCCCGCAGGACGACATCCTGCACAAGGAACTGACCGTCAAGAAGGCCCTCAAGTACGCGGCCAAGCTGCGCTTCCCGGCCGACACCACGGCCGCCGAGCGCGACGCCCGGATAGACGAGGTGCTGCGCGAGCTGAAGCTGGACATCCACAAGGAGAAGAAGGTCACCTCCCTCTCCGGCGGCCAGCGCAAGCGTGTCTCGGTGGCCCTGGAGCTGCTCACCAAGCCGTCGCTGATCTTCCTGGACGAGCCGACCTCCGGCCTCGACCCGGGCATGGACCGCGACGTCATGCAGCTGCTGCGCGGCCTCGCCGACGACGGCCGTACGGTCCTCGTGGTCACCCACTCCGTGGCCGAGCTGGCACTGTGCGACAAGCTGCTCGTGATGGCGCCGGGCGGTGCGGTCGCCTACTTCGGACCGCCCGAGGAGGCGCTGAACTTCTTCGGCTACGACACCTGGGCCGACGTCTTCTCCGCCTTCGAGAACTACCGCGACTACGACTGGGCGGGGCGCTGGAAGGGCTCGCAGCACTACCAGATGTACGCCGCGGACATCGACGCCGTTGCGCCGCAGTCCGTACAGATGCCGCCGATGCAGGCGATGAAGCCGCCCAAGCCGCAGGGCTGGATGTCGCAGTTCGTCACGCTGGTGCGACGCTATGTCTCGGTGATCGCGTCCGACAAGGGCTTCCTCGCCCTGATGGTGATCCTGCCGGCCGTCCTCGGCGCGGTGAGCCTGCTCATCGACGCCGACAAGGGCCTGCTGCCCAACCCGGCCAACCCGCAGACCGGCCGGATCATCCCGAACGGCACGGCCACCACGGTCCTGCTGATCCTCGCGGTCGGCGCCTGCTTCGCGGGTGCCGCGAACTCGGTCCGTGAGCTGATCAAGGAACGGGTGATCTACGAGCGGGAGCGCGCGACCGGCCTGTCCCGCTCGGCGTACCTGATGTCCAAGGTGTTCGTACTCGGCATGATCACCGTCTTCCAGGGCCTGCTGGTCGGTGTCATCGGCTTCACCAGCCGTGAGATCCCGAAGGAGGGCCTGGTCCTCGGCAGCGCGACGATCGTCGAGCTGTCCGTGCCGATCATGGCGCTCGGCTTCACCTCGATGATGTTCGGCCTGATCATCTCCTCGCTGGTGAAGACGGCCGAGAAAACCATGCCGCTGCTGGTCATGTTCGCGATCATCCAGGTGGTGTTCACGGGCTGCCTGTTCACGCTGCACGGCTCGATCGGCGTCAACGAGTTCTCGTACCTGATGCCGTCGCGCTGGGCGGTCGCGGCCGCGGGCGCCACGCTCGACTTCAACAAGATCAGCCCGCCCAAGGACGGCGGGAGCAGCGACCCGCTGTGGGACCACACCGTCGGCGCCTGGGGCATGGACATGGCCGCCCTGATCGCCCTCGGCGTGATCTGCGGCTTCTTCGTGGCCCGCTTCCTGCGCCGCCACGAGCCCGAGGTCATGCGCAAGTAGTCCGCGCCGTACGACGCCGAAGGGCGGCTTCCCCATCGGGGAGCCGCCCTTCGGCCGTACTCGCTACGTGCTGAGGCCCGCGCCTGCCTCAGTACGCGCTGTTGACGTTGTCCATCGAGCCGTACTTGTCGGCCGCGTAGTTGCAGGCGGCGGTGATGTTGGCGACCGGGTCGTAGATGTTCCACGAGGTGCCGGGCACGTGGTACGCCTTGAAGGTCGGCGGGATGACCTGGAGCAGGCCCTTCGACGGGATGCCGTTGATGGCGTTGACGTCCCAGTCGTTGATCGCGAGCGGGTTGCCCGAGGACTCGCGCATGATGTTGCGGTGCAGGCCGCTGTAGCTGCCCGGGATGCCCTTGGACTTCATGATGTCCAGGGACTCCCGGATCCAGCCGTCCAGGTTGTTCGCGTAGGACTTCACGGCGGGCTTCGTGGCGGCCTTGACGGCGACGCGGTGGGTGGAGCGGCTCGCGGTCTGCTGCGCGGCGCGCTCCTGGGCGGCGTGCAGCTTGGCGACGCGCACGTGGGCGGCGTGGGCAGCGTGCACCTCGGCGACGCGCGCCTGGGCGGCCTTCTTGACGGTCTGCGCGGCGACCAGCTTCTGCGTCGCGACCGCGGCCCGCTGCTTGGCGACCACCTGGGCGGCGGCCTGCTTCTTGGCGGCGATGGCCTCGATCTTCACGTTCTGAGCGGCCAGCTGGTCCGTGACCGTGCCCTTGACGTTCTGGATGCGCTCGGTGCTGTAGGCCACGTGGGCCTCGGCGGGCGCGCCGGTCGTGAGCGTCTGGGCGTTGCTCGGCACCGCGGAGATGGCGACGGCGGCGGCACCGACCACGGCGACACCGGCGATCGCGAACTTGTGGTTCTTGGTCAGCGAGCGACTATGACCACGGGTGTTGTTGTGCTTGGGCATGACTGATGGACCTCTTCGAATAGCGCGGGGTCGCTCTTTCGTCCGGCGGGAGACTCCGTTCCGTCCCGCACGAACGCCGCGGGACGAACCCACGGCGCTGAGCGACGGCAGCCATTCTTAGCGACCGCAAAATCCTGTGGCAAAGGTGTGACGTACGATCCCGGGTAGTAGCACAGGTAAGGGCAAAACGGGACAGACGAGACCGTCTGCCCCGTTCATTGCGGGCGTGTTTATCTCCTATGTCCGTTCGTACGTGATCTGGGCCCTATGCGCGGGCTCACATGGATCACGGGGCATGCTCACCAACCGTTGCCTCAGCAACGCTCTGCGTGAGGTCCCTCCTCCGGCAGGATCAGATGCACGTCCCCGAACTCGTGCCACAGGTAGAGCCCGCGCAGCGCCTCCCGGTAGCTGCCGTCCACCGCCGCCCGCCCCGCGATCGCCTCCAGCATCAGCAGATGCGAGGCCTCCGGCTCGTGCAGCCCGGTCAGCAGCCCGTCGACCACCCGCACCCCGCGCCCCGGCGTGACGACGAGATCCGTCCACCCCTCGGCCGTCCGCACCACCCCGTCCGGCCCGGCGGCCGACTCCACGGCCCGTACCGCCGTCGTCCCGACCGCCACCACCCGACCGCCGCCGGCCCGCGCAGCGTTGATCAACCGCGCCGACGCCTCCGGCACCGCGAACCGCTCCGGATACGGCGGCTCGTGCGCCTCCGCCGACGCCACCCCCGTGTGCAGCGTGATCGGCGCGAACTGCACGCCCCGGCTCACCAGCTCCGCCACCAGCCCCGGCGTGAAGGGCCGCGCGGCACTCGGCATCTCCGCACTGCCCGCCCCGTCCGCGGACGGCAGCGCGAACACCGTCTGGTACACCGACAGCGGCTGGTCCCGGTCCGTATAGGAGTAGCGAATGGGCCGCCCGTGCTCGCGCAGCAGCCCGAGCACCTCCGCGCCGGTCACCCGCGCCCACCACAACCGCTCGCCCTGCGCGCTCAGCGGCTCCTCCAGCACCAGCCGCACGCCCCCGGGCAGCCGCACCTCTGTTCCCGCGGGCGCTCCCGCACGCGCGCGTGTGGTGCCCCGCCCGTCCGGGTCCCGCAGCTCCACGGCCCAGCGCCCGTCGTCCCCGCGCGTGGAGAGGTGCACCACCACGCGCGCGTGCCCCACCTTCCCGTCCACCGCCGCGGCCAGCGTCGGCGAGGTGTTCACCACCAGCAGGTCCCCGGCCCGCAGCAGCCGCGGCAGCTCCCGGAACGCGTGGTGCGACACCTCGGTGCCGCGCGAGACCAGCAGCCGTACGGCATCCCGGTCCAGCCCCGGCCCGCGCTGCTCGGCCGGCACCCGCGCCGACAGCTCCTCGGGCACCTTCCCCCACCCTCGGACCGGCTCGACCGCAGGAACCCCCGTCGCCAGCGTCATCGCCGCCCCTCCAGCAGGGCGGGTGCCGCGTACCGGCCGTTCGCCGGCCGCTCCTCCAGCAGCCGCAGGAAGGCGGGCGCCACACCGGCCGGCTCCGGCCGCGGATCGTCGTCGTCCGGTACGGCCGCCGCGTACAGGTCCGTCGCCATGTCCCCGGGGTCCACCGCCCACACCCGCAGCTCCGGCTCCTCCACCCCGAGCACCGCCGCCAACTGGTCCAGTGCCGCCTTCGACGCCCCGTAACCGCCCCACGTCTCGTAGGCCTCGGCCGCCGCGTCCGAGCTGACCGCGACGACCGCGCCCGCCGGCGACTCCCGCAGCAGCGGCAGCGCCTCCTGGACCAGGCCGAGCGTCGCCACCACGTTCACCTCCAACGCCCGCCGCAGCCCGTCCAGAGGCAGCTCGGCGAGGCGCACCAGAGGCTCGGCGCCCAGCGCGCTGGCATTGCTCACCAGCAGATCGAGCCCGCCCAGCTTGCGCGCCGCCGCCACCAGGTCGGCCCGGTGCCCGGCGTCGGTGACGTCCCCGGGTGGCGCCTCCACGCGTGCGCCGTGCGCGGCGACGGCCGCGGCCGCCTCCCCGAGGGCCTCGGCTCCCCGCGCGTCGAGCACCAGATCCCAGCCGCGCGCGGCCAGCGCCTCGGCGAGCGCCCGCCCCAGCCCCTTCGAGGCCCCCGTGATGATCGCTACCGGCATGACAACCGTCCCCTCGTCGTGGCCGCCGCAGACCGGCGGTGGCATCAACGTAGGAACGGCACCGCCCGGCCCGCCTCGGACGCGGGCCGCAATCCGCCGGGGTCCTTCGGCCTAGGCCCCGCGTCCGGGCCCCGGTCCTAGGCCGCCGGACGTAGGGCCCGGGGCCCAGCCCGTGCCGTCACAGGTCCGATCCGCGCCGTCACACCCCGCCGGTACCGTGAGGACATGAGTCATCGTCCCCGGTCCGGCCTCGCCGCGGTGAGCTCCGCCCTGCTGGCCATGAGCCGGCACCTGGAGGTGCGCGACGTCCTCAAGACGATCGTCGCCTCCGCCCGCGAGCTGCTCGACGCGCAGTACGCCGCACTGGGCGTCCCGGACGACCACGGCGGCTTCGCCCAGTTCGTGGTCGACGGCGTCAGCGACGAGCAGTGGAAGGCCATCGGGCCGCTGCCGCGCCAGCACGGCATCCTCGCCGCGATGCTCCACGAGTCCCGCCCCGAGCGCCTGGCCGACGTGCGCAAGGACCCGCGCTTCGAGGGCTGGCCCGCCGCCCACCCCGAGATGTCGGACTTCCTCGGCCTGCCGATCCGCGACGGCGACGAGATCATCGGAGCCCTCTTCCTGGCGAACAAGAACTGCCCCAAACCCGAGGGCCGCTGCGGCTTCACCGAGGAGGACGAGGAACTCCTGTCGATCCTCGCCCAGCACGCCGCCATCGCCCTCACCAACGCGCGCCTGTACGAGCGCAGCCGCGAGCTGACCATCGCGGAGGAACGCTCCCGGCTCGCCCACGAACTGCACGACGCGGTCAGCCAGAAGCTGTTCTCCCTGCGCCTGACGGCCCAGGCGGCGACCGCGCTCGTCGACCGCGACCCGGCCCGCGCCAAGGGCGAGCTGCACCAGGTGACCCGCCTCGCCGCGGAGGCCGCCGACGAACTGCGCGCGGCCGTCGTGGAACTGCGCCCGGCCGCACTCGACGAGGACGGCCTCGTTGCCACCCTGCGCAATCAGGTCCAGGTCCTCGACCGCGCCCACAGCGCGCGCGTGACCTTCGCCAGCACGGGCTTCCGCGCCCTGCCCGCCGCCCAGGAGGAGGCCCTCCTGCGGGTCGCCCAGGAGTCCCTGCACAACGCCCTGCGGCACGCGGGGGCGGAGCACGTGGACGTCACCCTGGGTCGCCGGGCCGTCGGAGCCGTCCTGCGCGTCACCGACGACGGCAGCGGCTTCGACCCGCGCACCGTCCGCCGTGCCGGACGCCATCTGGGCCTGGTCTCCATGCGGGACCGGGCGAGCGGCGTCGGCGGCAGGCTGACGGTGGAGTCGGCGCCCGGCAAGGGCACCGTGATCGAGATGGAGGTCCCCGGTGGCTGACGCAATCAAGGTGCTGCTCGTCGACGACCACCAGGTGGTCCGCCGGGGCCTGCGCACCTTCCTGGAGGTCCAGGACGACATCGAGGTCGTGGGCGAGGCGGCCGACGGCGCCGAGGGCGTCGACCGCGCCGAGGAGCTGCGCCCCGACGTCGTCCTCATGGACGTCAAGATGCCGGGCATGGACGGCGTCGACGCGCTGCGCAGACTCCGCGAGCTCGACAACCCGGCCCGCGTGCTGATCGTCACCAGCTTCACCGAGCAGCGCACGGTGGTCCCGGCGCTGCGCGCGGGCGCCGCCGGGTACGTCTACAAGGACGTGGACCCCGACGCGCTGGCCGGCGCCATCCGCTCCGTCCACGCCGGCCACGTCGTGCTCCAGCCGGAGGTGGCCGACGCGCTGCTCTCCCAGGAGGAGACCAACTCGGGCCAGGGCAGGGGCGGTTCACTCACGGAGCGGGAGCGCGAGGTGCTGGGCCTGATAGCGGACGGCCGCTCCAACCGCGAGATCGCCCGTGCCCTCGTCCTGTCGGAGAAGACCGTCAAGACGCACGTCTCGAACATCCTCATGAAACTCGACCTCGCGGACCGCACCCAGGCCGCGCTGTGGGCCGTACGTCACGGTGTGACAGGGTGAGATTCATACCGTCGGGGGAATGTCACCCGGACGGCGCATCCTCCGGCGATCTCCGCCGTTCTCCAGTGCGTGCCGCGGTGATCGCCGCGGTGATCACCCAGGAGGGGTAGAGAAGTGAAGAACCTGAAGAAGGTCGCGGCCGTGACGATGGTGGCCGGAGGTCTGGTGGCCGCCGGTGCGGGGATGGCCTCCGCGACGACCGGCGGCGCGTGGGCCGGCGGCGAGGCCAAGCACTCCCCGGGCGTCGCCTCGGGCAATGTCGTCCAGGTCCCGGTGCACGTCCCGGTCAACGTGGTCGGCAACACCGTGAACGTCATCGGTGCCCTGAACCCGGCCTTCGGCAACCTGGGCGTCAACCACTGAGCCCACCCCCCACTGCCCACCGGCCTCCCGCCATCGCACCGGGGGGCCGGTCGCTTCTTTCTTGTGACGGTGCCGCGCCCACTCAACGCAGGCCGGCACCATGCAGCCCGTCCGGCGCTTGAGGACGAGGCCGTCCAGGCCGAAACGGGGGTCCGGGGGCAGAGCCCCAGGGACGCCGACACCAACGCCGGTCACCACGAAGCCCCGCTCACCGCCCCCGCTCCCGCTCCTCCACAACGGAGTTGTACGCCGCGACCTGCGCCCGCCGAGCCGTCCGCTCCACCGGCCGCAGCACCGCCCCCCGTGCCGTCATCTCGGAGGCGCTCACGGCACCCCCGTGGCCGTTCTCATAGGCCAGGGAGACCAGCAGCCCCACCCGCTGCGCGAGCTCCAGCACCCGCACCGCCCGTGGCGGATAGCCCGGCGCCAGCACCTCCCGCCGTCGCTCGGCCCGCGCCCGGTACGCGTCGATCGCCGCCTCGGCCACCGGCCCGGACCCGGCGACGTCCAGCCGCGACAGCATCTCGGTCGCGTCCCGCAGGGCCTCCGCCAGCTCCCGCTCGGCCTCGCCCAGGGACGGCACGTCGGCGGGCGGCGCCTCCCGCACCTGCAGGCAGTGCCAGACCACCTCGACATGCACATCACCGGCGGGCCCGGCCTCGTACACCTCGGGAACCAGCCCGAGCGCGGCGCCGTGGCAGATCACGGCCTCCTCGGACTCCAGCGCCCGCGCGTTGAACTCCGGCGGCCCGCTCAGGCCCAGCGGATGCCCCGGCGTCGGCAACGCCACCCGCAGCCCGGTCGCCCCGAGGGCCCGCAGCCGGCCCAGGCCGAGCGTGAGACCGACCGGCGCCGATTCACCCGGCAACCCCTCCACCCGGTGCACCGCGTCGTCCCCGACGATGGCGAGCACGGCGTCATCCGGAGAGACAAGTCCGGCCAAAAGGGCATTACCCCAAGCGGCGAGGCGTCCTGAACGCGGTTCCGAGAGCATGCCCCCACCCTAAGGACCGGACCGATGGAATGGACCGCGGCACCGGTGGCGTAGATTTCGTAGGGGCTGCGCCCACCGGCGCGGCGGACCGAGCCACAGGCGTACGCGACAGCCGAGACCGGCCACACTGCAAGGGGAGACAACGCGCTCATGAGCGATGTTCTGGAGCTTCAGGACGTATCCGTGGTCCGCGAGGGCCGGGCTCTGGTGGACCAGGTCTCCTGGTCGGTGAAGGAGGGCGAGCGCTGGGTCATCCTCGGCCCCAACGGCGCGGGCAAGACCACCCTCCTGAACGTCGCCTCCAGCTACCTCTTCCCCAGCAAGGGCACCGCCACCATCCTCGGCGACACCCTCGGCAAGATCGACGTCTTCGACCTGCGCCCGCGCATCGGCATGGCCGGCATCGCCATGTCCGAGAAGCTCCCCAAGAGCCAGACCGTCCTGCAGACCGTGCTCACCGCCGCCTACGGCATGACCGCCGCCTGGCACGAGGAGTACGACGAGGTCGACGAGCAGCGCGCCCGCGCCTTCCTCGACCGCCTCGGCATGAGCGACTACCTGGACCGCAAGTTCGGCACCCTCTCCGAGGGCGAGCGCAAGCGCACCCTCATCGCCCGCGCCCTGATGACCGACCCCGAGCTGCTCCTGCTCGACGAGCCCGCCGCCGGCCTCGACCTCGGCGGCCGCGAGGACCTGGTCCGCCGCCTCGGCCGCCTCGCCCGCGACCCGATCGCCCCCTCGATGATCATGGTCACCCACCATGTCGAGGAGATCGCCCCCGGGTTCACCCACGTCCTCATGATCCGTCAGGGCAAGGTCCTCGCCGCCGGTCCGCTGGAGCTCGAACTCACCTCCCGCAACCTTTCCCTCTGCTTCGGTCTCCCGCTCGTCGTCGAGCAGGTCGGCGAGCGCTGGACCGCCCAGGGCCTGCCGCTGTCCTGAGTCACCCCCAACGCGCCCTGTCCGCACGGGATGTGCGGACCTACCATGACCATGTGAACGACATCGACGCATGGGTGTGGTGGCTCGTCGGGGCGGCGGCGCTCGGAATCCCGCTCGTGGTCACCGCGATGCCGGAATTCGGCATGCTCGCGGCGGGGGCCGTCGCGGCCGCGGTCGTCGCGGGCCTCGGGCTCGACGTCGTGCCCCAGGTACTCGTCTTCGTCGCCGTCTCGGTCGCCCTCATCGCCGTCGTCCGGCCCATAGCCGCCCGGCACAGCCTGCAGCGCCCCCAACTGGCCACAGGCGTGGACGCGTTGAAGGGCAAGCAGGCCGTCGTGCTGGAGCGCGTGGACGGCTCCGGCGGCCGCATCAAACTCGCCGGGGAGGTCTGGTCGGCCCGATCGCTCGACACCGACCGTGCCTACGACGTGGGCCAGGCAGTGGATGTCGTCGACATCGAGGGGGCCACCGCGATCGTCATCTGACCTCGCAGGACTCAACTGAACCGAACACCTCCCGAGTCGTGCGACGGTCTGTCAGACTCGTCCAGCAAGATCTTCAACAGCCACAAGATCTGCCGAAACGCCGCGGCGGAGAGGGGTACGGGGAGCGACGATGGAACCGGTCATCATCGTCTTGGTCATTCTGGTGGTGTTGGTCTTCATCGCCCTGATCAAGACGATTCAGGTCATCCCACAGGCCAGCGCCTCCATCGTCGAGCGCTTCGGCCGCTACACGCGGACACTCAACGCGGGCCTCAACATCGTGGTCCCGTTCATAGACACCATCCGCAACCGCATCGACCTGCGCGAACAGGTCGTGCCGTTCCCGCCGCAGCCGGTGATCACCCAGGACAACCTGGTCGTGAACATCGACACCGTCATCTACTACCAGGTGACCGACGCGCGGGCCGCCACCTACGAGGTCGCCAGCTACATCCAGGCGATCGAGCAGCTCACCGTCACCACGCTCCGCAACATCATTGGTGGCATGGACCTGGAGCGCACGCTGACCTCCCGCGAGGAGATCAACGCGGCCCTGCGCGGCGTCCTCGACGAGGCCACCGGCAAGTGGGGCATCCGCGTCAACCGCGTGGAACTCAAGGCGATCGAACCGCCCACCTCCATCCAGGACTCGATGGAGAAGCAGATGCGCGCCGACCGTGACAAGCGCGCCGCGATCCTCACCGCCGAAGGTACGCGCCAGGCCGCCATCCTCACCGCCGAGGGTGAGAAGCAGTCCCAGATCCTGCGCGCCGAGGGTGAGGCCAAGGCCGCGGCCCTGCGCGCAGAGGGCGAGGCCCAGGCCGTGCGTACGGTCTTCGAGGCCATCCACGCCGGCGACCCGGACCAGAAGCTGCTCTCCTACCAGTACCTCCAGATGCTGCCGAAGATCGCCGAAGGCGACGCCAACAAGCTCTGGATCGTCCCCAGCGAGATCGGCGACGCCCTGAAGGGCCTCTCCGGGGCCATGGGCAACTTCGGCCCGCTGGGGGGCGGTTCGGGCGGCGGCGGAGCCTCCGTCCCGAACCAGAACAACGGCCCGGGCTCGGAGCGCCGGGAGAAGCCGCAGATCGACTGACCGCCCGCGGACACGACCCCCGCGGACGACTCCCGTACACACGAAGAGGGGCTCGCCCTCCACGGAGGGCGAGCCCCCGAGACAATGCCCCGACGCGGCCCGCGGCGGGGGCGACTACCGGCACGCCGCGGAGTGGTGGGGGGCGAGCCCCTCTCACATGCCCGCTACGCGGCCGGCTGCGCGAGCCACTCCGGCAACGCGTCGAAGTCGTCCTGCCCCAACGCCAGCAGCATCGCGTCCTGCGGCGTCGGCTCGAACGGCTGCCGCAGCAGCGGCATGCCCGCCTGCTCCGGAGTCCGGTCCGCCTTGCGGTGATTGTCCTCCGCGCACGAGGCGACCGTGTTCAGCCACGCGTCCGCACCGCCCTGCGCCCGCGGCACCACGTGGTCCACGGTCGTCGCCCGCCGCCCGCAGTACGCGCACTTGTGCCGGTCGCGCACCAGCACACCCCGCCTCGACCACGGGGCTTGTCTTCGGAACGGCACCCGTACGTATCTGCAGAGCCTGATCACCCGGGGCGCGGGTATGTCCACCTCGGCACCGCGCATGCGCAGTTCGGGGTGGGCCTGCTCGACGACGGCCTTGTCCGTCAGCACCAGAACGACGGCGCGGTTCAGCGTCACCGTCGACAGCGGCTCGAAGCTCGCGTTCAGAACCAGCGTGTCCCGCATCCAGCCCACCTCCCGTGTGCACCGCCCACTCCCCGGCGGGCTTGGATCAACTCTGGACGGGCGCGCCGAGATGGACAACGCAATAAAAAAATGCCCGCCCCTGATCACTTCCAAGACCGGGGGCGGGCAAACGTTCCATGAACGCTCGGCTGATTCGGTACTCCTCGTCAGCCCTTCTGGGGGTTCTCGTACTCGCCGATGAGCTGGGCGCGCGCGATCGCGTGGAACCGCAGGTTGAAGCCGACGACGGCGGGAGAGGCGTCCGCGTCCGGACCGAGCTTCTCCTGGTCCACCGCGTACACCGTGAAGACGTACCGGTGCGGCCCGTCCCCCGGCGGCGGCGCGGCACCGCCGAACTCCTTGGTGCCGTAGTCGTTGCGCGCCTGGACCACGCCCGCCGGCAGCCCCTCGAACTTGCCGCTGCCCGCGCCCGCCGGCAGCTCGGTCACCGAGGCCGGGATGTCGAACGCGACCCAGTGCCAGAACCCGCTGCCCGTCGGGGCGTCCGGGTCGTAACACGTCACGGCGAAGCTCTTGGTCCCGGGCGGGAACCCCTCCCACCGCAGCTGCGGCGAGGTGTTGCCCTCCGCGTAGACCTGGGCGCTCTTGAGCGTCGCCCCTTCCTCGACGTCCTCACTCGTCACCGTGAAGGACGGCACGGGCGGATGGAAGTCGTGGGGGAGCGGCCGCCGCTTGAGCTCGGTCACCTCGGTACCTCCTGATCGAATCCGTTCAGTGGGACCGAGCCTAGAACCAGTTGCGCTTGCTGCCGACCTCGGACAGCCACTGGTTGAGGTAAGCCGCCCAGTCGGTCCCGTGGTAGTCGTGCAGACCGACCTGGAACGACCGGAAGGTGTCGGAGCCCTCGCTGAACAGACCCGGCTTCTTGTCCATCTCCAGGATCACGTCCATGGCATGTTCGTCCGCCACGAAGCTCAGCTCGACCTGGTTCAGACCCCGGTACTGCGACGGCGGGTAGAACTCGATCTCCTGGTAGAACGGCAGTCGCTGGCGCGTGCCCCGGATGTGGCCGCGCTCCATGTCGGCGTTCTTGAAGCGGAAGCCCAGCTGGATGAACGCGTCCAGGATCGCCTTCTGCGCCGGCAAGGGGTGCACGTTGATCGGGTCCAGGTCACCCGAGTCCACCGCGCGGGCGATCTCCAGCTCGGTGGTCACCCCGATGTGCATCCCGCGCAGGGACTGACCGTCGATCATCGTGATCGGCGTCTCCCACGGGATCTCCAGCCCGAACGGAACGGCGTGCACGGCACCGGCCTGCAGCTCGAAGGCCCCGCCCAGGCGCACCTTGGTGAACTCGATGTTCTGCTTGTACTCCTGGTCGCCGCTCTCCACCTCGACCTGCGCCTGCAGACCGACGGACAGCCCCTCGATGTCCTGGTTCACGGACCCGCCCTGGATCCGCACCTCGCCCTGGACGACACCGCCCGACACGACGTTGACCTCGGTGAGCACCGTCTCGACCGAAGCCCCGCCGGCCCCCAGGCTCGCGAGCAGCTTCTTGAACGCCATGACTCTCCCTTTACGTCTGGATCCCTGACCCCTACAAACGCGATCCGGGCACTGCCGGTTCCGCGCCACACCCTGGCAATCGGGCGAACCTTTGACCAGCCCTTGGTACGGAACTACCTGGACTACGCTCGTACGACATGATCGCGCCCCCGGACCGTACGCCATTGCCGAGGACCTTCTTCGACCGCCCCGTACTGGAGGTCGCGCCCGACCTCCTCGGTCGGATCCTGGTACGGCAGACCCCGGACGGTCCGATCGAGGTGCGTCTGACGGAGGTCGAGGCGTACGACGGCCCGAACGACCCCGGCTCCCACGCCTATCGCGGCCGCACCGCCCGCAACGACGTGATGTTCGGTCCCCCCGGACACGTGTACGTCTACTTCACCTACGGCATGTGGCACTGCATGAACCTCGTCTGCGGTCCGGACGGTCGGGCGAGCGCCGTCCTGCTCCGCGCGGGGGAGATCGTCGAGGGTGCGGAGCTCGCGCGTAAACGTCGACTCTCGGCCCGAAACGACAAGGAACTGGCCAAAGGGCCGGCCCGCCTGGCCACGGCACTCGGCGTGGACCGGACCCTCGACGGCACCGACGCGTGCGCCCCCGGCGAGACGCCGCTGCGGATGCTGACCGGCGCCCCGGTCCCCTCCGACCAGGTACGCAACGGTCCGCGTACGGGCGTGGCCGGCGACGGCGGCGTCCACCCCTGGCGCTACTGGGTCGCCAACGACCCCACTGTGAGCCCCTACAGGGCCCACACCGCCCGCCGCCGCTCAAGTTGACGCGCCCTTGGGAGGTGCGTAATGTAGCCCGAGCCGCTGAACCGGGTACGGCAATCGCCAGCAGCCGGAGCGGCCAACCCACTACCTGCTAGTTCCCCTCGACCGGGGCGATTTCTGGCGTGCCCGCATGCCCGAATTCAATCCCGCGGAACTCGATTATGAGTTGCCGAGAGAATCAGCTAACGTAGTGAATGTCGAAAGGCCGACGGGCGAAAGCCCAAAGCCCACAGACAAATCCCGCCGACCGGGAATCGGACGCCGAAAGGATCTGATAGAGTCGGAAACGCAAGACCGAAGGGAAGCGCCCGGAGGAAAGCCCGAGAGGGTGAGTACAAAGGAAGCGACCGTTCCTTGAGAACTCAACAGCGTGCCAAAAGTCAACGCCAGATATGTTGATACCCCGTCCGTCGGAACAATCCGATGGTCGAGGTTCCTTTGAAAAAACACAGCGAGGACGCTGTGTGCGAGGGGACTATTCCTCCTCTCGCACCGCTCTCGTGGTGTGCAACCGGATTACCGGTAAACATTCACGGAGAGTTTGATCCTGGCTCAGGACGAACGCTGGCGGCGTGCTTAACACATGCAAGTCGAACGATGAAG